>CANJDY010000005.1 GCA_947472635.1 Chitinophagaceae bacterium | reverse complement strand
GCGGGATCCTTGTCATAATCATAAAAAATATTTTTCATACCCATTGGGCCAGTGGTTTCATTTCGCTGGGTTTTGGAGCCAATACCAGCTATACCCTGCATAAAGGAGATATCCCCTGTAGGGAAAATTGGCTCATAATTATGCCACTGGTCCGTTTTCCAGGCCGGAGTAAACAAACGAAAAAATAAATCCTCATTCGATGTGTATACTGTAAAGGGCTGCCCAGCAGTAATGAATTTACACCAATACATATTGCTATGATATCCCTTAAACTCAGGGTATTGCCAACTTTCGCCCGTTTCAGTACCATTATATTTCTTATCCCAAATACCAAATTGATTTCCCTTCAAACGGTTTTTCCAAACCCTGTAGGGGCCATTCCCCAAATAGGTAACCCCTTTCATCTCATTTTCAGGAAAAGTAAAATTTACTCCAATGAAAGAAGTAAAATAATCAGCTGGAAAATAATTCACTTTCATTCGAATGATGCCTGAAGGAAAGATTGTCCATTGCAGGGTATTGTAACTTTTATGCTTATCAAATGCTGACTCAATGAGTAAACTGTCCCCTTGAAAATGATGGCTGAAATTTAAAAAATTGCTTACTCCCTCTTGGACAATGGGACCATTTCGAAAATGAATGGGGCCCTTTTTATTAAAAACAGAGGATAATAATCCCGAATTCCGATTGATTTCAATGGTAACTCCATTGGCTGTTATCCTATACAACGAATCTATTTCCGCTAATTGGATTTTGCCGGTACCCTTATTCGTTAGTAATGTATTTGCTACCGCAGTAGGTTGAAGAATAGGAAAACTCCATGTGAAAATTTCATTACCCTCCACTCCTTTAGCAGTAAGGTACAAAACATCATATTGGCTCCAATTAAGTGGTAATATCAGTTTCAAATTACCCTTTTCACCCGGTTTTATATTCGGCGATTGAACAGAACCAGAGAGTTCTTTCTCGGATAGAATTTGTAATTTTTTAAGCCGGTAGCTAAACGCACATTGACTTAAATTGGTAAAGTGGAACCGGTTTTCTACCGCAAATAATCCATCAAAAGCAAGCGTGATTTCTTTGTGTTCAAAATGAACCGGACTCCAAATTTCTTTGATGGCAAAATAACTTCCTTCTTTTTGGTGATATGGCCCAACAATTCCATCTGCACCATGATTGCCATCCGTATCTATTGCACCATTTTTATCTGTACGTACAATGCCCGCATCGGCAAGGTCCCACAAGTAACCTCCTGCGCTCAAAGGATTCCTCCACATAGCTTCCCAGTAATCTTCGAGTCCGGCTCCATGTCCTCCATCATACAATCCATGCAAAAACTCTGTGGGCAAAAGTATTTCGTGGCCATGGTTGTAATTACCAATACCATAATCAAATTCACGGTAGTGCTGGGTTTCAATCCCTCCAAATAATTGCCAGGGATGGACAACAGGACGTTGCTGTATATCCATGGCCGAAAATAAATGATCCAACTCAAGATTATGCCCTCCTTCATTTCCATTGGACCACAAAATAATCGAGGGATGGTTCACATCATGTACCATCATTTCACCCAGCAACTTACTCCCCGTAGGTGTATCGTAATTGCCATGCCAACCCGCTAGTTCATCCATCACAAACAAACCCAATGAATCACACATATCCAAGAAATGATCATCCGGTGGATAGTGACTCATCCGAACAGCATTCATATTCATGTCCTTCATCAATAGCACATCTGCAATACTAATTTGTTTACTAGTGGTTCTGCCACTGGTTGGGTAAAAGGAATGACGATTTACCCCTCTCATTTTAACTTTGATTCCATTTACATAAATCCCATCGCGGGGTTTAACTTCCACCGTTCTGAAACCAAACCGCTTTTCAATAACGTGCACGATTTTATCATCGGATAGCAACTTGACTTCAGCCTTATACAAATTTGGAAATTCAGAGGTCCATAACAAAGGATGCAGAAAACTAGATTGGAGAGAAACAAAAGATTTTATTGGAAGGAAGGAGGCGGAAAAAGCTGAACCCATTTTTTTCCCATCCATAGAAAACAACTGAACAATGATTTTATTGGCAGAAGTAATGTTTTCAAGAGAAATATTTACCTTAAAAAGCCCAGAAGCTTTTGCATCAATAGCAATACTTTCGATATGTTGCTTGGGCAAAGCTTCCAAGAATACAGGGCGAAAGATTCCTCCAAAAATCCAAAAATCAGCCTTTCGTTCAGCATTATTGACCGACTGGTTGGCAGAGTGCTTGGCAACTGTAACTTCTAAAATATTTTTTTTACCAAATTTTAAAAGTGAGGTAATATCATATTTAAATGCATAAAAAGCTCCCTGGTGGATTGTTCCAGCTGATTGCCCGTTGATCTTTACTTCTGTATCTGTCATCGAACCTTCGAAAACAATTTTAATATTTTTATTCTTCCAGCGGGTTGGAGCATCAAAAGTATATTTGTAGCATCCTTTTTCCTTCCCCCTTAGACTGTCTTTTGAAAAGCCATAATTATACTTTCCAAAACCCTGTAATTCCCAACAAGATGGAACCGGAATGGTAGTCCATTTGCCCGAGTTCATACCATCCGAACAGAAAAATTCCCAAATTCTGGTATCATTATTTCCTGTACCGGATAAGTAAATTTTTTCTGTTTGCTGTGCTTTTACCCCAACACAAATCAGATAAAACAAAAACGGTAATATATTTATTTTTTTAAACCTCATCTTTAAAATTATTTGGAGATTTTTTATTTTTCACTCAAATTATTTAAATACTCTTTTTCTTGAGCGCTACAACTTCCCTACAAGCCTTTGAAGCTGCAGCGAGGACGCACACTTTTTGCCATTTACAAAAACAGACAACCCTTTCCCTTTTTTATACTTAGCACCTGTTTTATCCCAAACAATGGTAATTATTTTTCCGTGATACAAGATATTATCTAGGCAAAACCAATCCCATTGGTTAGCTGGTAACAAAGGATTTACTTCAAAGATGTCATCTGCTCTTGGACGTAACCCTACCAGTCCGGTAATGATTAAATCATTGAATGTGGAATGATTATAATAACGGCTTCTTTCCTCATCTCCCTTCAACCAATAGCCTGTCTTTTCATCGAGGTACTCTCCCACATAGGGTCTACCCCGGTAGTATTGTGATTGCACATAGGTTTCTAGCAAATTAAAATAGTTACTATCGGCCACTACCGTCTGTCGATAGTTGTTTAATAGGTTAGCCA
This sequence comes from Chitinophagaceae bacterium, assembly GCA_947472635.1. Next base: position 25,640 of record CANJDY010000005.1, on the reverse strand, counting down.
TTGCCGTAAGTGTTTGGGAAGTAGCAAAAGGCCATACCGCACCATCCCACTCACACTTGCAACAACCATGGGTCCGAAATTTCGGATGACTTCTGTCGGCGGTGGTAATGCCAAAAGGAGCACAAAAAATATTTTTATTGAGCAGATTTTTCCAAGCGGTTTCATAACCAGCATCTGGTAAATTAAAATACCATGGAATATACCCCACGGCTTCTTTAACATTTGCCAGAGTATCACCCCCTTTAAGCACTTCAAAAAAAGAGGTATTGCTATTCCATAATTTCTGTTGAATCAGCTCTTTGAGCGTATCGGCCTTTTTACGAAACAGATTGAAGGTGAGGGTGTCATTTTTTAAAGCTGCAATTTTTGATACGGCCGAAGCATTCCCATACATGTAACTATTGATGGTAGGCCTTTCATTTTTTTCTTTTCTTCCTCCGCTAATGGTTTCTTCCATACCATCCTTAACATCGGTTTGCCAAAATAGCCCACTTTTTAATTTTTTTTCCTGCTCCCACACGCCATAATCCGAAATCAGGTCAGGCAATAAGTCGAGCACATATTGCTGATCCTTGTTTACTAAAAAACGGTTGTAGATGGCATCCGAAGCCCAACTGCTAAATCCATGCAATTTCTTCATCGGCTTACCCTCATTGCCGCGATACCATACTTTTATATAATCATTCAGGTATTGCTGGTCGTGCAACCATCTTCCTTCATTGACATGATGCCCTAGAGCGCATGCTATCAGATTAAATTTATCAGCATAAGTTCGCTCAATAAGAAACTCAGTAAAAGCATACCCTACGGGTGTCTTTTTAATATGCTTGCGTAATGTCCACCAGCGGTAATAAAAAATCTCTTCGAAATTCTGTTGTGGACATTCAAACAAAGGAATATTTTTCTGCATCCATTTCCATGCACTGTCATTCGGTATAGCCTGCTGTATATTTTCCTGCTCCATACCATTGAAATAGTCCACATAATGCTTAAAAGTAGTATGTTTCAATAGCAAAGGTTTGGAGAGCCGAGTTTGGGCAAACATTGAATAACCCAGCGATAAACAAAATAGAATTGAGAAAAAGCTTTTCATTATATATTTTTAAACTCAATATTTTATTGAGCAATTTCAATTATTCGCAAGGCTAGATAGGGTTTTAAGGGGAGTCTTATTTTTTTCAGTTCCTTATCCAAAACTCGATAATCAGATACAGCACCTATTTCAAATTGTAATGGACATGATTGAATGGTCATATCCCAGGTATCAATTATTTCCACCTTATAGCGAGTGCCTGGACGGGGCCTTTCAAATTGGCCATTTTTATAAGGGAGATTAAAAAGCCAGGAATCATGTATTTCTTTACCAAAATAAATAAGGTAATACCCTTTACCAGCAGTAGCTGTATAGAGATCTCGGCTAACATCGGCAGGCTCTATTGGTCCCGGTCCAGCTTCCAACAACTTTCTTAAAAAAGCAATTCGCTTCCAGCTACTTCCTTTTAAAACACCGCCCTTTGCCCAAAAAATAGTATCCCGATGGTCTTTAAACATAAAAGCCTCCCCATGGGTAACATAGGTACCACCAATGACTCCCATCCAAATTAGGTTCAACATCTCTTCCCCACTATAGCGGCCCCATCGGTGGATCAGATTGCCTTCATACCCTACTTCATCGTAAATAATCGGTTTGGAATAGGCATTGCGCAAAATGGAGGCTGCACCAAAGTTCATTACCGGTGCCTCATCCTGAATGCTGACATGCGTAAAAGCTGGTTTCCAATATTCAAAATAAACCGCAGTAGAGCCATGTATAGAACATAAATGACGGTATGGATCAGATGACACCACCGCTTGGGTAAGGGTATCCCAATCGGCATGTACTTTAGGTTTTACCAGATCCCACTCATTGGCAATCGACCACCACACATTCCGAAAGGAGGACAATCGTGCCGTTACATATTTTATATAACGAATATTTACTTCATTGGGCATTGAATCAAAACCCCATCGACCTTTATCATAGGGATGAAAAAGAATGAGATCTGCCTCGATACCTATTTTACCCAAATCATCAATTCGCTTTTCAAGCTGTTGAAAGAAAACGGGATTGAAACGGCTAAAATCCCAAATTTTTCTACCATTGCCCACACCATCTTTTAAGACTTCCTTAATGAGGTAGGGGAAAATATCTGGCTCTTCCTTTACCAAATCATAATTCTTGGGAAATACCCCCATTCTGATTTTGTTAAAGCCTGAATTTTTAAGGGTGGAAAGTGTAGTTTCCTGGAGTTGCTGCCCCATGTGTGTCCATGCATAGGATGTAGTGCCAAATGGATAATATGGTTTGCCATCTGCATACTTAAAATTATATATTTTGCTCACGCTAACCATTCCATGGTTTTCCCCAGTTGCCGTTACACATTCAAAACTTCCTTTTTTGTTGTTTAGTTGAGCAATATTACTTTTCGTAATATATTGCCAGTTGCCGATTTGCTGTGGCATAAACCGAACCTTAAAAATATCGTCCCCATCGTAAAAACCGGCTACCACAAAGGAGCTGTCTTTACTGGTAAAAATCGCTGTTAACTGTACATTTTCAAAACTATTATTGGCAGAAACATATTTTAAAGAAAGTTCAAACCTATCCCACTGCTCAACCGAATGCTGACCAAAAGAAGAATGAATCAACAGCAGTAAAAAGGCATTAATCATTACAATGTGTCGGCTAATTTTAAACATAACTACAAGTTTTATTTTTTTTCGAATTATTTACTGACCATGGTGCCAAAACCTTAACTACATTTAGCAACGAAGAATTGCCTGCTTCCATCCCTCGTAATTTTTATCTGCTACTTCTCCTGTTACAATTGGGTGATGTCTTTTTTTATCGCTATTTAATTTCTTTATTGCAGCTAAATTTTCATACAACCCCGATTTCAAGCCAGCTAAATAAGCTGCACCTAATGCAGAAATATCGGGCATAGGAATACAAAGCACGTCCTTATTTAATTGGTCGGCAATGAACTGTAGTACAAATTGGTTAGCTGTAATGCCTCCATCTGTCATCAACTCCTTTAAAGACAAAGAGGCATCGTTTTCCATTGCAGTTACCACATCCCTAATTTGGTAGGCGATGGATTCAAGTGCAGCCCTTACTATATGATTTTTGGTAGTTGCAAAATTCATCCCGGAAATAGAAGCCCTTCTATCCATTTGCCAGTGGGGAGACCCTAAGCCACTAAAAGAAGGAATTAGATAAACACCTCCGTTATCAGAAACTGAACAAGCCATCTTCTCTGTTTCAAAACTATCCTTAAAAAGCATCAACTCGTTTTTCAACCATTCAATGGTTGCACCACAAGAGACAATGACCCCTTCCAATGCATAGTCTACTATATCCGCAGTACTCCAGCAAATGGTAGTCACCATTCCATTTTTTGATGCAACCGGCTTATCCCCAATATTCATTAGTATGCTACAACCGGTACCTAATGTAGCTTTGGCTGTTCCAGCTTCAAAACACCCTTCTCCAAATGCTGCAGCATGGGAGTCACCAATCATAGCCGTAATCACAATTGGCAGGGGCAAAATCCCATTTAAATCAGTAGTTCCAAAAAATGATGCTGAGGGCTGAAGTTGCGGTAATTGAATCCCAATAAGTCCTAATTTTTCTATTAAATACAAATCCCATTGAAGGGTATGTAAATTAAATAGCATAGTTCTAGAGGCATTGGTATAGTCAGTAGCGTAGTGTTGTGCATGGGTCAGCTTATACAATATCCACGCATCAATGGTACCAAAAAATGCAGACCCATTCTCGATTGATTTGCCTACTACTTCATTATTATCCTTTAACCACATTAGTTTGGTAGCAGAAAAATATGGATCGATTACCAAACCCGTATTGTAGCGGATATATTGCTCCAAATCACTGTCCATTTTTAATTTTTCGCATACTTGAAGTGAACGCTTGCACTGCCATACAATTGCAGGATGCAATGGCTTGCCACTCACATCCCATACAACAAATGTTTCCCTTTGATTGGAAATTCCACAGCAAATTATTTCCTGCACATCCCCTCCATTATCTGTAAACATTTTGATGCAATTACTTACTGAAGTCAACACATTTTGATAAATCTCTTCCGCATCTTGCTCAACAAAACCATCCGACAAATAATTTGATTTGAGCGGTTCGGATGCACGGGCAATCGCTTTACCGGCTTCATCAAAAATAATTGACTTGGTACTGCTGGTACCCTGGTCTATTGCTAATATATATTTGTTGGATGGCATTTTTATTTAAATAAATAATCTGTCTATTTCAATTAAATTATAAAGTGATTTTTTAAAAAGAGGGTCAAAATAAAAAATGATCCCCTTGATTGATATATAAACTATTCATTCTTTGCATTCATTCTGTCAATAATGACTGCTAATAAAATTACAGAACCCTTCACTACCTGCTGCCAGAAAGGGGACACATCCAATAACACCAACCCGTTGTTAAGCACGCCGATGATAACGGCCCCCAGCACGGTTCCCCATATACTTCCACGGCCACCACTTAAGGAAGTACCGCCAATAACAACTGCTGCAATCGCGTCCAATTCATAACTAGAACCAGCATTGGGTTGAGCAGAATCTAGCCGTGCGGTAACAATGATTCCCCCAATAGCAGCCAGCATTCCAGCAATACTATACACAATGATTTTAACCCGATCAATATTAATACCAGAAAGTATGGCGGCATTTTCATTACCTCCAATCGCAAAAATGTACCTTCCCATTTTTATTTTTTTGGTCAGTACCATCGCCAATACTACAATTACAGTTGCTATCCAAACAGGAACGGGAAGCCCAAACAACCAACCTGCACCAATAAAAGTAAAGGAAGAAGAAAAGGAACTGATTGGAAAGCCATTGGTATATAACATCGTTAACCCTCTTGCAATAGTCATCATTGCTAGGGTGGCTACAAATGGTGGCACTTTGCACTTAGTAATGAAGACTCCATTTAAAAAACCAAGTAAAGCTCCCACCATCATCCCTGCAATTAGAGCACCCAAAATCGTAAAGCCAATAAATAGATTAAAAGCTGGTAATGCAAGTCCATTTTTTAATAAGCCAGCTGTTATTACACCGCACAAAGCCAATACCGAACCTACAGACAAGTCAATACCGGCAGTTAATATAATTAGTGTCATTCCCACTGCAATACAAATATTCACGGATATCTGCCGCATCACATTAAGACCATTCCCTAATGTAAAAAATTTATCAGATAGCAAACCAAATACAATGCACAGAAGTAACAATGCAATTAAAGACTGCAGTTTGCCATAATCATTTTTATATTGCGTCAGGTTCATTTGCTAATTATTTGAAATTGCTGCTGAAAGTAAATTATCTTCCGATGCCTCCCCGATGGGAAACTCAGCGGTAATCTTGCCTTCTGCCATTACCAATATTCTATCAGAAACGGATAAGATTTCAGTAAGCTCCGAAGACACCATAATGATTCCCATCCCGCTTTCTGCCATTTGCTGCATTAATTTGTACATTTCGTTCTTAGCATTTACATCAATGCCCCGAGTAGGCTCATCTAGTAATAGTATAAGAGGCTTGCTTTCTAGCCATTTAGCCAATACAATTTTTTGCTGGTTACCGCCACTCAAATTTTTAGTGAGTTGGTTTTCGGAACTGGTCTTAATGCTGAGCTGATTGATGTACTTTTTAGCCAGCACTGTTTCCTTTTTATCACTCAAAAACCCCATCACTTCTATTTGCTCCAATATAGGCAGACTGATATTTTTCTTTACTTCCATTCCCAATACCAATCCGTCTTTTTTTCTATCTTCTGGAAGCAATACCATGCCTGCCTTTATAGCATCCGCAGGGTTGCGAACAGATATTTTTACTTGCTTAATCCAAATATCTCCACTTGAAAAATTAGGATGCAAACCAAAAATCGTTTCTAATAATTCTGTTCTTCCTGCACCCATTAGGCCGAAAATACCGACAATTTCTCCCTTATTAACTGAAAATGAAAGCTTATTTATTTTACTAGAATTGTTTTTTTGTCGCAAACAAATATTTTCAAACCTTACTAGTTCCTCAACCGGTTTGTTGATATTTAACTTTTGAAGTGGAATAATGCTCCTCCCTACCATCTTACTAATTAATTCCCCTTGGGTAATGAATTGCATATTACCTGATTCGATTGTTTTACCATCCCGTAAAACAATATAATTATCTGCAATGGTAAATAGCTCCTTTAACTTATGGGAAATATAAACGATTGCTTTATTGGCATTGCGCAATTTTTTGATCAGCTCAAATAAAGTTTCCACTTCGGATTCAGTGATGGCAGATGTGGGTTCATCCATAATAATCAAGTCTGCATCCAACATTAAGGCCTTAGCTATTTCAACCATTTGCTGCTGGCCAACTTTCAAATTGGCAACTTTTATATCAGGAGATATTTCCATTCCTAGTGTATGCAACAACTCGATGGAAATAGCCGTCATTTTTTTTTGATCTAACAATCCCAATGAAGTTTCGAGCTCACGACCCAAAAAAATATTTTCTGTAATACTTAAAAATGGAATAAGATTTAATTCTTGGTGAATAATCGCAATTCCGGCACGCTGTGCATCTGCTATTCCAGAGAAATGAACCGGCTTTCCCTGAAAAATAATTTCACCCTCATAATCTGCATAAACACCAGAAAGAATTTTCATCAACGTAGACTTGCCAGCTCCATTTTCACCAATGATGGCCGTTACTTTTCCAGCCTCTATTCGAAGATTGACATTTTGCAATGCAATAACGCCGGGGAATTTTTTTGTTATGTTTTCTACTTTTAGCAAATTAGCTACTTGTTTAAATGGATGCTAACAGGTAATAATTCAAAACGAGATACCCCCTTTTGCGCTTTATTCAATTCAATACAGCCCATAAAATGCACCGAAGTATTCATTTTTACTGTTGATTTAAAAGGAAGTATTACTGAACGTTGCAAAATTTTGTTCAACTCAGCAGATACACTATTAAAATCCATTGTGTTGGTGAAATCGCCCATATGAATCAACCCCGTAACATCTCTCACTGCATTGCCAAAATAGACTCCTGTAGAAATGAATATGGGCACTTCTTCCTCACCTGAATTTAGCAAAAGCATCACCTCCTCATCGCCTATCTTTTTAACTATTGCCTCCCCTTTGACTAGAAAAAAATATTGATCACCGATACCTTGTGAATGTGCATATTTATCAAAGGTCTGTTGAGAATTTTCTCTCAGCATTTTTATGAAACTGTTTATCTCAATTGCATTATCCAAGGCAGTAGCAAATTTTCCGGACCAAAATTTTTGAGCATATGAAACGGGGTCAAGCTGCTTTACCACTACTTCTTGATGAACATCCAATTTTGTAAAGTACACGCTATTATATAAAACCAAGGCCGAAAATGAAATGATTCCAATATATTTTAACAACGATATAAAATTATTTTTTCCCATAACCCAAATAGTTATCTACGTTTTCCGATGTAACCAATTCCACTGTCACAGGAATTTTTTCAGCGAAATCCCTTTTTCCCTTGTAATATTCATCCGCAAAAATGGCCGCTTTTTCAGCCATAATTTTTGGGAATTGCATTCCAGTCGCTACCAGTTTTTTTTCCTTGATTGACTTAACTGCATCTTCTGCCCCATCAAAACCAAAGACCTTTACAGTCTTGTCTTTTCCTGCACCTACCAATGCCTGGTAAGCTCCCATAGCCATGGCATCATTACCACAAAAAACGCCGGTGATATCCGGATGTGCCTGGAGCATAGACTCCATTACTTCCATTCCCTTATTTCGGTCAAAGTCAGCACTTTGTTGCGCTACCATTTTCAAATCAGAGTAATTATCCACCACACTATGAAACCCTGAAGACCTTGCCCTTGTATTATTGTCACCTGTGATGCCCAATAACTCAACATAGGTTCCCTTTTTATTCAGCGTAGCCACAAAATATTTTGCAATCTCGACGCTACCAGAATATCCATCAGACAAAATCTGTACCGTTGCTACTCCCTTTGCGTTGATTTCCCGATCCATACAGAAAACGGGCACCCCAGCTAGCTTCGCTTTTTTAACATTGGCCACAGAACCATCTGCATCGGTTGGATTGAAAAGGATGGCACAAAAATCAGACACCAAAATATTTTCAAAATGATCCGTTTCCAAAGCTGTATTATTTTGGGAATCAAATATTTTGGATTCATATCCCAATGCTCTTGCTTTTGCAGCTGCGGTTTCAGCAAGAAATACAAACCAGGGGTTATTGAGTGTAGAAACAACAATGGCCATTTTCTTCGCCTTCTTTTTTTCGGAGGTGTTTGTATTACAGGCAGAAAAAATCAATAGGGCTGCCAATACCCATAAGATGCTAAGTCGGTTATAATTTTTCATATATCAATGGTAAGTTGTTAACTATTTCAATAATTGTAGCACAACATCTGTAATACCCGTTTCGGAAATACCATAATGGTTCAATATTTCAGTTTGCGAACCAGTAACGGTATATTCATCCGGAATACCAAGTATCCTAAATTTATTATAATAATTACTTTGCAACAAATAGGCAGCACAGGCTTCACCCAAGCCTCCATAAACACTATGTTCTTCAACCGTTACGATGGCTTTACATTTTGCTGCCAATTGAGCAAGTAATTCCACATCCAATGGCTTGATGGTATGCATGCTAACTACAGTAGCGTTAACAGCATATTCGGAAGCTAATTTTTTTGCTGCCTGCAGGGCAAGGTAGACCGTTTCACCAGTTGCCACGATGGCCACATCATCGCCTTCGCAGATAACCCTACCCTTGCCAAATAGAAATTTATCTTCATTCAACTCCTTCAAAGGCGGCATGGCTTTTTTTCCAAAACGAAGGTAGATAGGCTGGTTGGTTAGAGCAGCCAGTTCAATTGCCTGGACAGTTTCAAAATTATCTGCAGGAGCAACCACGATAATATTGTTGATGGCCCTCAAGGCAGCAAAATCGTGGAGACTGTGATGGGTACTTCCCAAAGCACCATAGCTGACGCCAGCACTAATACCAATCACATTTACTGGATTATCGCTGTATGCCACATCATTTTTAATTTGTTCCAACGCACGTGCTGTTAAAAAGCAAGCGGGAGAAACAGCAAACACTTTCTTACCACAGGAAGCCAATCCTGCTGCTACACCTACTAGATTTTGCTCTGCAATACCTACCTCTACTATTTGCTCAGGAAACTGTATTCCAAAGGGACCTAACTTAGCAGACCCCCTGCTATCACTTGTTACCGCCACAATATTGCTATCCAATTGAGCAAGCCTCAACAATGTGGTAGAAAATATTTCCAGATTGGATAGATAACTATTCGTATTTACTTGCTTCGCCATTTTAGTTTTCCATTAAAGCATTATCCAATTCCACCATTGCTTTTTCATATTGTTCCTTATTGGGAACACCATGGTGCCATTTAATATTATTCTCCATAAAACTAATACCCTTCCCCTTAATCGTATTAGCAATGATCACACTAGGCTTCCCTTTTTCAAAAGGCAAACTTGTTAGTGTATTTTCTAGCGCTTCGAAATCATGACCGTCAACAATGCGAACAGCCCATCCGAAATTTTCAAACTTTTTATCTAGTGGATCAATATTGCAAACATGCACCGTAGAACCAGAAATTTGCAAACCGTTCTTGTCAATGATTGCACATAGATTATCCAGTTTATACTGGGCAGCACTCAATGCAGCTTCCCAATTACTTCCCTCTGCTAATTCCCCATCGCCCAAAAGTGTAAATACTTTGTAATCCCGTTTGTCCATTTTTGCAGCCAATGCTGCTCCAACTGAAATCGGCAGGCCATGCCCCAAGGCACCGGTATTTTGTTCTATACCACACACTTTTTTGGTAGGATGACCAATATAATGGGATTGAAATTTACTGAGTGTATTCAGGTCATCCTCCGGAAAAAAACCTTGGTCAGCCAATACCACAAACAATGCTTCCACACAATGCCCCTTACTTTGGATATAGCGGTCTCTATCGGGGGAAGTAAAGTTTCTAGGTGATACATTGAGTACTTTATTATACAACACATTCAGGATATCCACACAAGACAAGCTTCCGCCAGTATGACCGGCATTGGCCAACGTAATATATTTCAGAATTTTTTTTCGATATCCAACTGATTTCTCCTTAAGTGATTGGTGGAAAAGTCCATTATCCATTAAAGATGTTTCAATCAATTCAATTTTTTTTTCCTGTTCAATCATTTGTAACATTCAATTTATTAAAATCCATTTTTAGTACCCTATTGAATTGATCCATGACAATAGGTTTCCCATCCCAAATAATTTTCAAATGCCTCTTTCAATATAGCAGCTGTTTTGCTAGCATTCATTACTACATGATGTTCAAAACCATTACGACAAACATACTGCATCAGATTTTGCAGATTGGGTATATCAGCTACTGCCCTGTTTCCGAAGGTTTTCAAAGTGTCATCGGTTAAATTCCCTTCTCCAATATATGCCTTTATAACCCCCTTGCTATCGTCGGTACTTAATCTTCCAAAAGTAAGGGGCGATGCAGGTGTACGACCATCTAGCGCACCATAGGTATTTTCAGTGCCAACAGATGTTCCCAAAATTGGGGCAGTGCTCATTTGAATATCAGGCAAAAAAGATTTGGCCCAGTTACCACAATGAAACAACACACATTTGTTTTCATCGCTAGCATAATTATTATTCCAATCTACTAACGCTGAGGGAGAGCCGCTTGCCAATTGCATGGCATACATCGTTAAGGTTCCGGTTACATCTACTTCGCAGGCACTGGGCAACATATTTTCACTCATCATACTCATACTCGTACACACGTTACATCCGTAATTTTTTTGCAAAGAAGTCCAGCATTGAATGGCTGTAGCATCCAAGGAATTTTCTTGTACAAAGTCAGCAAGCACCACATCTAATTTCGCAATCTGCACCAACTTGTCTGGAGGTGTTAACCCAGTGTTGGTATAGGCATGAATTTTTTCTAATTTTTCCTTCACCGATTGATCGTTGGCAGTTAATTTATTGGCATTACCCAAAATCTCAGACAAGTCAACAGTGGTAACAGAAATTCCATTTCGCTGCAATATCTTTTCGCTGTAACGGACAGTATTAAAAGCTCCAGGCCTTGCGCCAACAGCTCCAATACGAACATTTCGCAGTCCCTTCACCACACGACAAACTGCAACAAACTTCTTCAAATCATTGATAAAACTTTCGTCGGTTGGATGTACTACATGCTTTTCGGTTAAGGTATATTTAATACCATATTGATACAAATTATTACAAACTGAAATTTTTCCGCACCAGCTATCCCTCCTATTTACAACATCCATTTTATTCAAATCATCTGGGTAAGCCTGAATAAGCACAGGCACATTTAAATTGGCTAATTTCAATGTTTCTGCAACCCCTTTTTCATCACCAAAATTGGGAAGTATAACCATTATGCCCGAAATAGCAGCTGTATGCAGCTTAAAAAGATCAGCACAGCGTTGTGCTTCTTTAAAAGTTTCTACCCCACCGAGTTTTGATTCCGAATCACTTAACAGAATTGCATCAATGCCTAGTTTTTCAAACAATCCTAGTATTTCTACCCTTGCCTCTGCTACCAATTTATCAGGAAAAAAATCGCGGTTGCCGATGATAACACCCAAAGTTGTTTTTGCACTCATAATGAATTATAAATTGTTAGTTTGTAAGTTGTAAATGTTGAATATAGCCTCTTCGTCAATTCGGCTGGCATTCGGCAAATCATAGTTTTGGTCAGTAGGTGTGTCAGCATCAGGAAAGTGGCGGGTATCACCTGTTTTAAATATAATTCTTTCCACTGATTCTACCGGGGCAAAGCACAGATTAGCAGAAGCCTTACCACCATTGATACTTACCGAATAAAACCTGGTGGTAGTATTCAATTCAATTTTAATAGACAACTTCTCGCCAGCTAAATATTTACCAAGGGACTTATTCCTATATCCCTGCTTGGTCAATATATTTCCAGTACTATCCAACATCAATCGCAAACAAGGCGTTCCTTTTCTATCCGCTAATTCAATAGCCAGCAATCCCCTATTATTTTGCTGAGGACAAACTGTAAAATTTATTTCGATATTTTTTGAAACTGGAAAAAGCCTTTCCGCCTTTGCAAAATCAAAAGGATCTCTATCTTTTAAAGACAATACTTTATTTCCATCTACCAATTTATCAATGGTAACCTGGCTCCACAAAGGACTATATAAATTCCAAAGACCTAACTCTTCCCCTTGTTTCATCTTGGAAAAAAAATCATTAACAGGTTCTGTGGCCTTATCCTTTACTGGTATGGCAATAGAAGAAACCCAAATATCTTCCTTGTTCATACTATAAGTAACCCACATATTACCACCGGGAGGAGAACCATCTATTTCCTGAATGCCTCGAACGTATTGGGGTCCATAAGACTTGTAGGCCCCTCCATACCGCATCGTAGTAATTTCGCCATTTACCAATAAAAGGTCAGTATAGTTGAGTCCATCTCCACTAACGGAAATGGCTAAAGGCCAGCGAAACTCAGATGGATTATAAACTGTTGCATATTTCCCATCACTTGTTTTTTGTCCCCAAATTTTAGCATTTGAATTTACAAAACCAGGGGCTCTGGTTGGACTATAAACCCATGTTTTTCCTTCCTCTTTACTGATACTGGCAAGCGCATATTTCCAGAGTCCAACCACCCTACCATCGCTCAAATGATAATAATTAAATGCTTTAAAATCCTTCTTTAATGGAATGAGTTGATCATCTCTATCTGCCTCCTCCACCATTTGCTGCATTTGCAAAGGTGAGGCTAACAACTCATCGCAGGCAGCAACAAAAGCTACAGCAGAAGACGATTTGTAGAAAGGATAGCTGGTATTTTTATCGTTGAACCCATGATTATAGCGAAGGAAAAAAATGGGACCAAAACTTCCATCTAAATTGATCTCCCGCACCACCCTTCCAATGCCAAGGCCATCATTAGGGTCGTCCTTTGGAGCCAATACCATTCCATAATAAGCGAGTGCTAATAATTTTTTATTTTTTGCTGTAAAAAACCCAATGCGTTGATGCATTACTGCAAAGGTATTTTTTGAAGAATCCGTATGTCCCAATTTAACGGTACCATCCGGTATTTTATAAGGAGGGAAAACAACCGTAGGAGTACCCCAATGATAACCATCAGTAGAAGTTGCCAATAAAGTTTGACCAGGTGGCACATGCTCTCCAACTGGATTGCTTAAATACTCTAGATAAAAACGATTGTTCCAGTAAGCCAACATGGGCGCATGGTTGTAGGTCCAGCCATATCCAGCTTTGGCAGAAGTATCAGTTCGGTTGGCACGCAATACTTGCATATTATGTACCCCCATCGCCAGTGGCAAATGGCCACTATGATAATCTACATTAGACAATGTAGTACCTGTATAATGAACCGTATCCTGAGCACCAGCATTAAAAACTACCAACAACAAAAAGTTTAGTACTTTATTCGCCAAATTCATTTCAATTTATTTAGATTCCAATAGTAAAATATTGTGAACTTTTTGAGAGGTACTATTACAGATTAATTTAATTAACTCAATCAATTTTTCAAGATGCAATGATTAGTTCAATTTCATTTTGCCTAAATATTTCCTTATGTTTTTCTTCAATTTCATTATCGGTAATGATATAATCAATTAGCGACAAAGCCCCAAGGCTAGCAAATGCACTTTTACCAATTTTGGTTGAATCTGCAACCAAATAAGTTATATCAGCCGCTTCAATCATCGCTTTTTTTACAACTAAATCACTGATACTTGGATAGGTCAATCCCGCTTTAAGGGAAATACCTGCGGTAGCTAAAAATAGTTTACCCACATTAAGTCCTTTAAAAAAATCAGCCGTCTTTTGGCCGGTAAGTGAAAGCGTTGGCGGTTTAAATTCACCACCGGTAACTATTAATTCAATACCAGATTCTGCACCCAATATCAGTGCTATATTTAATGCATTTGTGATGACGGTAAGATTTTTAAAACCTTTTAAATGTTTAGCAATTTCAGTTGTAGTAGAGCCAGAATCTAAAATAATCGTATCCCCATTTTGTATGAATTCGAGGCATTTTTTTGCAATCAATTCCTTCTTGTCGATATTTTCTCGATGCCCCAAAGAAAAGGATTGTACTTGGTCTTTTATATCTTTTAAAAATGCACCCCCATGCTCCTTAATAACCAAACCTTCTTTTTCCAATTTCTCTAAATCCTGTCTAATAGTTACTTCAGTAACTTTAAATATTTTAGAGAGATTGATCACTTTTGCCGAGCCATCTTCCTGAATTAACTCAAAAATTTTTTCTCTTCTTTGATTTGCAAGCATTTTAAAAAATTTAATGGATTCCAATTTTTAAAGGTACCCCCTTTGCTTCAATCAATAAAAACAAACAACAATAAAAGCAAATTAAAAAACAAGTTACTATATATTACTTTATTTATATACAATAAATATATAATACTACAGATGCGTTTTATTTTTACTTCTACAAAAGCGGTTCTATTTTTTCGTTCGATTTAATACTGAACCTAACTTACCGATCCTATTTAATATACAATAAATTTGTAATAAAAAATTTATTGTAAAACATCATCTACAGTAGCCTAGCAAGTAGCACTAATTCGAATACATAAATCCAAATGATTATATATATAACTTTCAAAGAATTACCTTGGCTCTTTTAGTTCAACCAAGCATTTTATAACCTAATCATTCAAACAAAATACTTCGTAAAAGAAGTATTTTGTTTGAATGAATTATACTAATTAATACCCTGAATTCTGAGGTTTTAAATTAGGATTTTGTCCTAAAGCATACTGAGGTACTGGCAGCAATAATTTGTTATCATTAATAGCCTTGCCTTTTGCGGTAAGAACCGTAACAGCACGACCAGTTCTCTTTAAATCAAACCAGCGCTGGTACTCTAATGCAAACTCCATTCTACGTTCATGTTCAACCGCTAGACTTAAGGTGGAATACAAAGCAGAAGGATAACCGGAAGCACCATAAAGTGGCAACCCGGCTCTAGCCCTAACCTTGTTCAAATATTGGGCATCCCCACTTGCCTCTGTGAGTAGCAACAAAACATCGGCATACCGTAAAATCATAAAATTGTTGTTACAAGCTTCTGCTCCACCATCAAGTGCAGCAGTAAGGTCAACCCATTTTTTATTAAACTTGATTGGAACAAAAGTACCCGCCTTAGTATACCCAAGGTTAAAAGAAGCATCCTTTCTGCTATCTCCTGTTTCATATTCATTGAATAAATCATCGGTCACCATATTCATACCTCCTCCATATTTTGTGATAGCAAAATTTTCGAAAGGTGCAAATGCCGGCCAAAAACTACTGTATGGATTTCCTACCCCACCCTGATACTGAATTTCAAAAATTGATTCTTTGGTATTTTTTTGAGAAGCCGTATTACCCCATAATGAAGTAAAACTTGGTAATAAATCATATTTACTTGTGCCGTAGGTATCCACTACTTCTTTTAAAACCTGAGCTGCTGTTACCTTATCCCCCATGGTTAGGTAAACCTTACCTAATAAACTTTTGGCAGCACCTTTACTAGCCCTTCCTTTTGCTGGTTCACTCCCTGGCTCTGAAAGATCGGTGGCTGCAGCTTTTAGGTCATCGGTAATAAGTTTATAAACATCAGCCTTAGGGGAACGCTTCATTGCATATGCCTCTTCTCCCACTATCGGTTTGGTTACTAATGGAAGATCGCCAAATAATTGTACTAGGTTAAAATAATAGAGTGCCCTTAAAAACTTCATTTCTCCAATCACTTGCTTCTTATAGGAATCATCCAAAGAAGCCCCAGCAATTTTATCGATTACAATATTTATCTGATATAAAGATTTGAAATGATCTTCCCAAAATATCAGCACACCTGAATTGGCACTAGCAATGGTATAGTCCCTAAAAGACTGTTGATCTACAATGGTAAAAGAACCAGATATAGCCAAGGTAGAAACCGTCACATTATCAGACATCAATTCACCCGTGAATGACATTGCACCTTTAGGAGCATATATTGTGTAGAGAGTCGAATAAGCTGAATTGACAGCAAGTTCAAAATCAGCCTTAGTTTTGAAAACCGCATTTGAGTTAGCATTTGAAATTGGAGCCAGCTCAAGAAATGATTTCTTACAAGCGCCCAACAACATGGTGGTGAGCAGGATGAATGTTATATTCTTAATTTTCATTTGATTATTTTTTTTAAGTCAGCAATAATTAAAAATCCATTTTAACCCCAAATGTTAATATGAAAGGTATTGGGTAGGCTCCATAATCGGCTCCTAGCAATAAACCAGAAGGATTGGTAGCACTTCCCCCATTTGCACCTGGAACCGAGGAAGTTCCAACAGAATAAGTACTATTTTGAGGATCAAATCCTACATAGTTACTGAATACATGAACATTCTCTGCATTGATATAAACCCTTGTTTCTTTTATTGGAGTCTTCTTGAAAATAAATCCGGGAAGTCTATAAGAAGCTCTCAGGTTTTTAATTCTTACAAAAGTGCCATCTTCCATCCAGTAATTAGAATACCCCTGAATATAGGTAGCTTTACCAAGGGCAGTAGCTGGGAAGACTGCATAAGGCTTAAATGTTTTACCATCACCTGGGTCTTGTTCTGATTTCCAATAATTATTTACGGATGCATAAGAGTTGCGACTATCATTCCAAAACTTGCTAAACCTTGTTTGCTGGTTCCATATTTCATTGCCAAAAACCCCTTGCAACATAAAGGACAATTCTAAACCTTTATACTTAATCGTATTCGTTAAGCCTGCGGAAAAATCGGCCTGATAGTTGCCCAAAATAGCCATGTCATCGGAACTTATTTTTTTATCACCATTTACATCCCGTATTTTAGGATCGCCCGGTACAGCTCCAGGATAAGATACCGAATTTGTAATCTGTGTCTGGTTATTATAAAGACCATCAAAAATATACCCTTTATAGTTAGACAAAGGTTGTCCAACTTGAGTAACAAAATATCCCCACTCGTTAATTTCAATCGGAGCATCGTTAGGTCCTAATTTCAACACTTTATTTCTGTTAAGTGAAATATTGAAATCAGTAGTCCAGTTGAATGCACCACTCACAATATTTTTAGTTGAAATATTTAATTCAATCCCCTTGTTTTGCATACTACCAATATTGGTAAGTTGCGTTGTAAACCCAGTATAAGCTGGAACCGGCACATTTAACAACATATCATTCGTTACAGATTTATATGCATCCAATGTTACATTCACCCTGTTTTTAAATAAAGCAAGGTCGATACCGATATTATACTGACTTGTTTTTTCCCACTTAAGATTAGGATTGGAAATACTAATGGTGCGAAGCCCATTCACAACAGTACTAGCATTTACGTAACTAGAGGTACCAAGTAAGGAAACTGATCCGTAATTTGGAATAAGGTTATTTCCAGTCTGTCCATAACTAAGGCGCAATTTTAAATTAGAAACCGCACTGATCCCTTTCATGAATTTTTCATCTGAAACCAACCATGCTCCCGATACGGATGGGAAATTACCCCATTTGGAGTTGATACCAAATCTTGAACTACCATCACGACGTATGGTGGCATTTAAAAAATACTTGTTTTTATATCCATAACTCACCCTGCCTAAAACAGATAGCAAAGACCATTCCTCTGCAAAATTTCCACTAGCGGGTTTACTAACTGTACCTGCTGCATTTATGGTACGAACCAAATCGTTCGGAAAGTTGGAACCATTCAGACTCATATTCTCAAATCTATTTTTTTGAGAACTGTACCCTGCGATAACACCCAACGTATGGTCACCAAAATTTTTATTATAAGTACCCGTAAATTCTGTCTGCCAGTTTAGATTGGTTACATTCTTTGAAGATGCCTGAGCTGGCAATACACTTGAATATCCGTATCCTTGACCAGTTACCCAATACCAATTGTAGTTATTGTTAGTAAGGTTACCATTCATGCTTCCTTTAATGGTAAGGTCTTTAATGGGCTTAATTTCAACATAAGCATTTGCTAATGTATTATAGTTAACATTTAATTTATCGGCATAATCAATTAATGAATGCGGGTTCCATAATTGCACACCAAAAGTTTGAAAGCGCTTCCATGTAGAGTTTGGATCTAAAAAACCAAGATTTCCATTTTCATTGTATTCAGGAAAAATAGGATCACTCTGGATGCCCAAACTAATGGCATCACTTTTACCTGTGGTACCATCCGTACGGTCATTCGTTCCAGTAAAAGCTATATTCAATCCTGCTGTTATCTGTTCAGATATTTTTTGACGGATATTGGTCCGCAAGGATAGGCGCTTGTAAAAATCTTTTATCAACACCGCATCTTGGTTAAGATATCCTACAGAAAAAAGATAATTTGTTTTTTCTGTTCCACCATTTAAAGATAACTGAGCATTGGTAGAAGGTGCGGTTCGGAACATTGCATCCTGCCAGTCTGTACCTTTTCCAAATTGTCCAGGATTAGTTAGAAAATCATCTGGAATCATGTAGTTTTTTGCACCTGACCCCGCTACTAATGTACGTTTGGCATTATCATCAGTAACTTTATTGTTAACTGGATCTAGCAAAACCCATGCATTGTTTCTTGCATCAATGTAATATTTTATCCATTGTTGGGCATCCATCATTTTCACTTTGCGATTCACTTTACTGAAGCCCTCTTCAAAAGTTGCAGTAACCTGGGTTTTACCTAATTTCCCCAACTTGGTGGTAATTAAAATAACACCATTGGCACCCCTTGAACCATAAATAGCCGATGAGGCTGCATCCTTCAATACTTCAACTGACTGTATATCCTGTGGATTAATCTGATTAAGATCGAAGTTTTCCAAAGCCATACCATCCACTACATACAACGGAGTAGTTCCAGCAGTAATCGAACTGGTACCGCGTATTTGAATCGTTGGACCAAAGCCTGGTGCACCTTGTGAAGTAGAAATATTAACCCCAGCAATAGTTCCTTCCAGTGACTGTGCCACATTAGAAAAAGACCTATCCTTAAATTGTTCGTATCCGACTGACACAACAGAACCGGTAACGGCTCTTTTTCTTTGCGTACCATAACCCACTACCACTACATCTTCCAATGACTTGGAATCAATGCTCAACTTCACTTCAATATTCTCCTGGGTTTTAACTAACCGCTCATAGCTTCCAAAACCCTGAGAAGTGAATTGCAAAACAGCCCCTTCAGCAACTAAACAGCTAAAAATTCCGCTATTGTCAGTAACGGCTAGAATATTCCCCGACTTCAATTGAACAGAAACCCCTAAAAGCGGAGCGCCCTTTTCATCAGTCACTTTTCCGGAAATTTTGACTTGTTTTTTGGGTGAAACAGTACCTGCTTTTTGAGCAAACACAATTGGAAAAGCTGAAAACAGCAACAATTGTGAAAGTAGAAGGCTTTTTACTAAAAATGAATTTAGTCTCATACAGTAAAAATTTTATGGTTAATAATAATTTAAATAACACTACAAACATAATTATTAAAAAGCAAATAATAAAAAATAAAGAAAAATATAAATAATAAAAGAAAATAAAAGAAAGTTTAGCTCAGTGAAAAATTTCTCCTCTACCCTAAAATTATTGGCTCCTAAAAAAAGTTGGACAGGTAGGTAAATACTTATAATTTGAATTAAATCATTGATAAACAATTATTAAAATATAAGTAAAATTATTTATTCAATAGATGAAGGGTCTTTAAACTGAATTACTAATTTGTACTTACCTGAAAGTTGTAGGTATTAATGAAGGCTGAGGGTTAATTTTCTAATTCTTTGTATTTCCACTAGCGGTTACTAATTGCCGCTACACTGTTGACTATTTTTTTACTTACTTTTAATATTGTACCATGTTTATGACCCGCTGGCACTGAAATAAAAGTGGAAACTTGGGTAAAAGCTTTAAAATCCTTAGTCAATACTGCATCGTACGTTTTCTTTTGGTAAGAGTCAAAATAGATTAGCCAACCATCCTTTACTTTTATAGGAGAAGGACCTTCGGTAAACTTATCCGTAAATGGTTTTGACACATTCATCCAGGGCCCCAATGGACTGGTTGAAGAAGCAACCCTAATATTTCGCTCCGGCCTAGTATTATCCTTCAATATCAATTGGTAACTTCCAACGGCTTGTTTCACAATCACTGCGTCAATGACACTAAATCCAGGATCAAAGAAAAGTTGGGCATCGGTAAATATTTTAAAATCCTTGGTGATAGTATAATACATCCGGTGGTTGTTTTCCTCTTCCTCTATTCCTTTGGCAAATCTATAAGGAATAGTGGAAGCCCAGATAATAATAAATTCATCCTTGCTGTCATCATAAAACAACTCGGGTGCCCATACATTGACGGTAGTAGGCTCTTGTTTCATTACATCAATTATCCGTTCTTCACTCCAGTGAATAAGGTCTTTAGAGGATGCATATCCAAAACCCTTTTTTCCATGCCAAGCAGAGGTAAAAACAAGATGAAAGGTGCCATCAGGCCCCTGTATCATTGAAGGGTCCCGCATTACTTTTTCATCCACCATGGGTTTTAAAAAAATGGTATTTAGGTCTTTCCAATGATAGGCATCCTTACTATACAATAACCGTAATCCTTCGGTAGCAGGCTCATGAAATGATGTAAACAGAAAAACCTTTTGATTACAGGAAGCCAGTAGCAAAATGGATAATATGTAACTAAATAACTTCCTCATTTTTCCAATATCAATATCCAATCATTTCCATTCGTCCTTTCTCCCGGAGGATTAAAATGCCCATTGAGGGTAGACTGATTCATTGCTATAGTCAACCGTTTTCCATTTTTCGGATTATACCAACTTGCCTTATGCAGCGGAAATTTTAATTGATCAATGGCCACACTAAATGAACGCCCGTTGTATACATAAAGCAAGGCATAATTCTTTCCGCTAGTGGCTAGTACCCTCTCATAACGTTCTCCATTATCCGCAACCAACGATTGGTTGGGAATCCGATCGAAATAGGATTTGGACAACATCAGTTTTTTCAAATATTGCATCTGACCAGCACCTGGTGCAGAAAGCCCTTTTTGCCAAGTTATTTTTGGAAAGAATGAAATACCTGAATTACCTAGTGAATAAAACTGCATGACGGCATTGTGTCCATACGTAAATCCGCAACTGCCTGCAAATACGCTCCAGTAGGCATACCGACGTACCTCGTCATCACGCCAATAAGGTTGAGTTCCATCATGAAGACCATGAGGAATTCCCTCATAAGAAGGCTCTCCATCAAAAGTTGGCTTAGTGGGTAATAATTGATAATCATCTTGCACATAGCGCCAGTTATCTTCGCCATAGTGCAATGTTTCATTGAAAGACGTATCCTGGTCATAACTTCTATGGCCTGATTGAAACATATTAAAATCCAACCATGGCTCAAGATGAAACCAAGTAGCAGAAGAATTTCTACCACGAGGATGAAAGCCTATTAAATGATTTTTGTCAATTGATCGTATCGTATTACCAATCGAATTCCAAATTTCTACTGCATCACTGCCTTTGATATCACCACCATTCAACCAAATAATATTGGTTTTATTTTTGAAACGATTGGCAATGAATGCAGCATATTTTTTTGCCTGCAACTCATTAATGAATTTTATATTGGCACCCCAAACAGGCACCAAGGCCATATAAATGCCCCTTTTGGCAGCCTCATTGATTACATAATCTACATTGTCCCAAAAATCATATGCTTCGGCATCATTGAAAGAGTTTCCAGGACTGGTTTTGGGGGTAGCTACATCATTGTTTAGCAAAGCTGAATCCCCATATGCATTTACGGCCAATTTGATATTATGTATCAGCATCACCTGAATTACATTAAAGCCCTTTTTTTTTCTATCTTCCAAATATTGAATGGCTTCTTCCCTTTTTAATTTTACAAATAATAACCAACCGGTATCTCCCATCCAAAAGAAAGGCTGATTATCCCCCGTACAGAAAGATCTTTTATTATCAGCAATCTTTATCAAAGGCAACTGTGCCTGTGTATTCAAAAACAAACCCAGAAAGATGATTGATAACAGCTTCTTCATTTTACCTTTTTGACAATTTTTTAGTTTCAATATTATACACAATAGTACTTTTACCATCACTTAGGAGGTATTCATTTTTATTGGAAGATGTAATCGGTTTCATGGCAGCAGCATCCTTCAATAATTCTTTATCTATGCTATTAGGCAAAACAGGTAAACTTCCACCAGCCAACCATACTGCCATTCCAAATTCAGGATAGCCATCCCCACTATAAATAACTGCCTTGGCAGGATATTTTAACTTGTACTCAAGAACAACACGATACACTTGTTCGAAAGATGTTTTAGAAGGCTTCAATAACCGCGCATGTTGGCGGGGTGCCAGGTTTTGCCCACCCTTCGGCTCATACGATTTTCCATTAGCCTGGTAATGCCAGTATCGAATATCGATTAGATCCACCACAGTAGCATAAATAGGATTGGCTAATATAGAATCCTGCACATCCTTGGTAACACTTAAACCAATGATTGGATGCTTTCCGGTTTCCTTTTCCCAATCCTTGATTACATCCAACCAAAATTTCACAAAATGCAAGGGGCCTGTAAATTCCTCTCCTATTAACTGAATTACTCCAGTGTTATCCTTGAAATTATTAAGTGATTGACGAATGTATTTTTTATGGAGCTCCCTTCTAATAGGATTAGAAATATCATAAAATTGTTCGGCCATGAATATGCGTTTATCCCCTGCATAAGGTGGGGGTTCAGGAAATCCGGTAAGATTGATATTATTGGCCGACCGCCAAGGAAAATCTGCATAATGAGCGCCGGCTTCTATAATATTGTGTTGGAAATACTGTTGGTTGACTAGTATCAACCCTTTTTGATCGGCTAAGTCAGCAAATTGTTTTAGTCTACTCCAATAAAATACATTGTACTTGGTAAGATCATATTTACTCAATCCATCCCAAGCTGTTTCGATCCCGCTTCGGGCAAAAGGCAATTCATAAAATGGAGGCCATACCTCTCCGTCCATTCTTCTGATTCTTTCATGATCATCTCTTCTTCTATCATACCAGAGACCATAATTTTGTTCCAAACCAATAATATTATTGGCCTTCATCAGATCAGTTTCTTTTTCCAAATCATCCGTCAAACCCTCCCCTGTTCTTCCAGGTACATAGCGGGTGATAGCTGGTTTCGCATTTTGCAATGCCTTACCTTGTATGCCCCCGGCCCACCAAGGCACCGATTCTCTTTTACCAAATAAAATTACCGTTCCCCTAAGCAGCCAGCCATTTTTTATTTGCATCACTGGAGCCAAAACAGGTTCAGATTTTTTTTGTATTTCTACCAGGTCAAAGGTTGCTACATTGCCTGGGTTACTTAAAATAACATTGCGCTTTGCTGCCAAACCAATCCACTCCTTTAACTGCATCCTTGGTTGTACAGATTGTTTTACCAATTCGTTAGCCACCTCAATGGTAGGACTACTAGATGCGTCCCCAGGCACAAAAAGTATTTGAGAAAGATGATCCACCTTTCGATTCAACCGTTGAGCTAATTGTGCATAATACAAACTCCAAGGATGTATCGCATTATTTGACTCAGCCCAATAACCATCTCCAGCAAACTGGCTCCAGGAACCAAAAGCCCAGTTTTGTGCGGTAGGTGGCTGATAGCAATCAATTCTTGCAGCAGTACAATTCCAGCAAAGACTATTGGCCGCTGCCCAGCCTGCACCATTACCATCCTGACCTCTATTACCAAGGCGCAAAGCATTTCCGTCTATATTTACTATATCATACAAAACTCCGGACGACCAACTGTCAATTGCTCCGCTAAAATTATAGGGAAAACTGGATTCACACTGTACAAAAGCATTGGGACCAGGTGCACAAAATCCAGTAGCAAAATCATGGTATCCATATTCAGCATAGCAACGTTGAAATAATGTCTGCTGGCCAGTTGTGAAAAAAGTAGTCCGTCTTTGCCCGCCAATTTCTGAAACAGGATGCAATGAAATACAATCTTCTACTGTTATACGTTTAGCAGTTTCCAACACGTTTACAGCAGAACCTGCAAAATTTTCAAATACAATTTGCCGAACCCAAGCATCTGCCGTATTTTCTATATTAATAGCATTCCAGCGATGATCTTCATCCTTTATATTATTCTTATCGTATGATGAAATACAGCGTAAATTTTCTACGCCTACATTCTTCAATCTTCCAGCCCAATGGTAAAAGCTGATGGAACCACCACCAAAATTTGAATCCAATGCAGTAGTAATAGGTGCGTCAATGGAAAGGGTATTTCCATCAATATGAGTAATGGTTCTATCAAAAAAAAGATCGCGATCGCCAGGCTTCCAACCCAAGGAAGAAATACCACCTCCAAAAATATCTGTACCTATTTTTTTAATCCATTCCATGGTAGAAGGACGACGTATGATTATCTCATTCCCCAGGGCCTTACTCAAAACAGCACTATCTACCTTGAACTTTGTAGCATTAACTGGAACATATGCATCTAGTATTTGAAAAGCGGGAAGCCCTTTAAATGATTCTTCTTTTCCAACAATTCTAATCAATGCCTGTCGATCGGTGCCTGCGCCTACCAATAAGGTTCCATTGGCATCCATTCCAGATCCACGAAGAACCACACCCGAACTATTTATTTTTAATTGTCCCGACATTGTATAGGTTCCTTTCTGCAATAAAACCACTCCACGAAATCCATTGGAATCAATAGGCATAGAAGCAACATAATCTAGTGCCGATTGTATTCTATTGGTTGCATCATCTTTAGAAACTGGGACAACTATTTTAATTAAAATATCAGTAGGTATAGGTATTTCAGAAGCCCTGTAACCGCAATAGGAAAAATCTGGAATTCGATTACCCAATGAATCGGGTGTATACAGGAGATTGCCTTTAGTCATCACTAATGGAGCAGGCCTAAGCATCTTTTGTGCCTGTACAGCCTGGTGAAAAAACACTCCAATAAAGAAGAAAAAAAAGAGGTTATATGCTAGGGACTTACTCAATTGAACTGATTGATTGATTATTTAACAAAAAAAATAGTATACCTGTAAAAGTCAATTGCTTTTATTGAAAAGCAAGCACTTCACTTTTCGAAAACTAATATCGATTAGCTTGTTAACCAAGCAGCAATACGTTAATTTATTTATTTACAACCACTGGTTTTACCTGTTTAACATCCACTTCACTATTTAAATATAACTCAATATTACTATATCCACTTACTGAAATGGTAGCTGCATCAGTCGCATCTTGAGGATTCAATCGATGTTTCAATTCATATGCATCTGGAATACCATCATTATCCGAATCTTTGTAAGGGGTTCCTGTATACTCAGGATAACCTCCCACTTGGGAAATATCGGTGATTATACCAATCTTATAGGAATCTAATG
>CANJDY010000004.1 GCA_947472635.1 Chitinophagaceae bacterium | reverse complement strand
TGGGAATTTCCAGATTCAAAAACCATGTACAAAACTGGCAATACAAAAAGGGTTAAGAAAGTTGCAATCAACAAACCTCCAATCACCACCGTTGCCAATGGTCGCTGTACTTCTGCTCCCGCACCATTGCTTACCGCCATTGGAAGAAAACCCAAAGAGGCCACATAGGCTGTCATCAATACAGGACGTAACCTAACTTTTGTACCCATCAAAACGATCCGTTTCACATCCTTCATTCCTTCTTTTTTTAATCGATTAAATTCGGCAATTAGCACAATGCCATTCAATACCGCCACGCCAAACAATGCAATAAATCCAACCCCAGCGCTAATACTGAAAGGCATGCCTCGAAGTGCCAAAAACAAAATACCCCCAATGGCTGACAATGGGATAGCAGAATAAATCAATAAGCCCTGCTTAATGGAAGTAAAAGCAAAATAGAGTAGCAAAAAAATTAACAGCAATGAAACAGGTACCGCTACCAACAATCGCTGTTTAGCTGCATGTAGGTTTTCGAAAGCACCCCCATAGGTAACATAATACCCAGCAGGAAATTTTAATTGCTGATCCACCTTTTTCTGTAATTCATTGACAATGGTTTGTACATCCCTACCTCTCACATTAAAACCAACTACAATTCTACGCTTGGCATCTTCGCGCTGAATCTGATTAGGACCATCCTTTATCTGAACATCCGCCAACTGATACAAAGGAATTTGAGTTCCCTGAGGTGTAGGAATCAATAAATTTTGGACATCCTTTAGATCCCTTTTCAAATCTCCCTTTAAGCGAACCACTACTTCAAACCGCTTTTCACCTTCAAACAATAGGCCGGTACTTTGGCCGGCAAAAGCAGTATTGACCACTCGATTAATATCATTTATGTTGAGGTTAAATTGAGCAATCGTATTTCTGTTATAATGAATAATAATTTGAGGCATCCCTGAGACGGGTTCCACATATAAATTTTTTGCTCCTTCTACCCCATTGACAATCGTTCCCAATTTGGTAGCATATGCGGCAAGCGTATCTAAATTTTCTCCAAAAATTTTACACACTACATCCTGCCTAGCTCCGGTCATCAACTCATTAAACCGCATCTGAACCGGAAACTGAAATCCCGCAGTAACGCCCGGAACCGCCTCAAGGGCCTTGCCCATTTTTTCGGATAATTCATTGAACGTTTTCGCTGAAGTCCACTCCGACTTTGGTTTTAAAATCACCATCATATCACTTGCTTCCATAGGCATCGGATCGGTGGGCACTTCGCCGCTACCAATTTTAGTCACCACTTTCTCCACTTCGGGGAACTGTGTTTTTAGGATATGCGCCGCCTGCTGGGTGTTAGTGATGGTAGTATTTAATGAACTGCCAGTTAATACCCTAGTATCCACCGCAAAATCGCCCTCTTCCAATGCGGGAATAAATTCACCCCCTAGGGAAAGTAATACGAAAACAGATATGATAAACATTCCCACCACAGAAACCAACACTGTTTTTGGAAAACCTACCACCCAGTTCAATGCCGATTGGTAAAGCCGCTCAACGCGTATCATCAACCTGTCAGAAAAATTAGGTTGGTGTTTTACTTTTTTGCTTAAGAAAAGCGCACTCATCATCGGGATATAGGTCAGGGAAAGAATGAATGCACCCAACAAAGCAAAGGCAACGGTTTGTGCCATAGGTTTAAACATTTTGCCTTCTATCCCCTGCAAAGTAAAGATCGGTAAATAAACCACTAGGATAATAATTTGCCCGAATACTGCACTATTCATCATTTTGCTGGCTGAAAAGTTTACTTCTTCATCCATCTGAGGTTGAGTTAATTTAGTAACGCCGGCAAATTTTTTACTATGCGTAAGTTGATGCATCACCGCCTCAACAATAATTACGGCCCCATCTACAATTAATCCAAAATCCAATGCACCTAAGCTCATTAAATTGCCACTAACTCCAAAAAGATTCATCATGATAATGGCGAATAACATCGCTAGTGGTATCACAGAAGCTACTAACAAACCCGCCCTTAAATTACCGAGAAAAAATACCAATACAAATACCACAATCAAAGCCCCTTCCATTAGATTTTTCTCCACTGTACCAATAGCGTTATCTACCATCTTGGTTCGGTCTAAAAATGGTTCAATCACCACTCCATCCGGTAAAGATTTTTGTATCTGAAGGACCCGTTCTTTTACATTTTTGATTACATCGCTACTATTAGCGCCTTTCAGCATCATCACCACTGCACCAGCTACCTCTCCCTTATCGTTGTAACACATGGCGCCATAGCGAGTGGCATGACCAATTTTTATTTCCGCCACATCCCTTATAAACAAGGGCGTTCCGGTATTGGTTCTTTTAATGGCAATGTTTTTAATATCCTCCATGCTCCCTACCAACCCTTCTGATCGGATATACAAAACCGCAGGCCCTTTTTCAATATAGGCGCCACCCGTATTTTCATTGTTTTTTTCCAATGCCGTAAAAACATCCGTAATGGTAATATTATAGGAAAGCAATTTATTTGGGTCCACTTCTATCGAATACTGCTTTAATTTACCGCCAAAACTACTAACCTCCGCTACCCCCTTAACGCCCAACAACTGGCGGCGCACAATCCAATCCTGAATGGTTCTTAAATCAGTTTCATTATACTGGTTTTCATACCCTTCTTTCGGCCTTACCACGTATTGGTAAATTTCCCCAAGGCCGGTACTCACCGGTCCTAATTCAGGCAAGCCGATTCCCTGCGGAATTTGGGACTGTACTTTTTGGAGCCGCTCGGCTACTTGTTGACGGGCCCAATAAATATCAGTGGCGTCATCAAATACGATGGTAACCAACGACAATCCAAACCTCGAAAAACTTCTTATTTCCTTTAAACCAGAGATATTGTTATTGGCTTGCTCGATAGGAAAAGTTACTAGCCGCTCAATATCTGTAGCGCCAAAAGAAGGGGCAATGGTAATCACCTGTACCTGGTTATTAGTGATATCTGGTACCGCATCAATAGGGAGTTTGGTGAACTGATAACTACCATAACCTATAAGGGCTATGATAAACAGTCCAACAATGAGTTTGTTTTTGATAGCAAACCCAATTATCGCATGTAGCATAATTGTCTTTTAAATAAAAAAATGTAAAATTAGCCTTTACTGTGTGGCAAAAATGTTAATAGCACAAAGTTGTGAAACCTTTGCCTGCTTTCAAAAAATAAAACTAACAAGATTTGGGCGGCTGCCAAATAGAGGCGATGCTAGAAGAAGGTATGGAAGTAATGAAATATCCGTATAATTTCTTTTGGTCGATTTCAATAGGCTTTAATAAAGAAAACTGAAACGTTACTGGTACAAAATCGGAAATCGATGCTACAATATAAACGCTTGAACTTTTAAATGGCAACTGCATATCTCTTTCATAATCCTTATCCTTTGGACTTCCACAGAGATAGTGCATATTCAGGAATGAAAGAATTGAAATATTTTTATCCTCTTGCTTGTGCTCAATATAGTGCTGAAAAACCACGGGCAGCTTCACTAACTCTGCAGCTACTGATGTAGAAAACAGATAAATGCTGAGGAATAATATGGCGGAATATTTTTTCAGAATACAAAGGTAGTTGATTTGATTTTAAGGATATCAAGAAATAACATTTCAAATGACTCCTTATTTTTTTAATTCGAAACTCCCTTTTAAGCGAATATCTTCAGATGAAGCGCCAATCATCAAGTCGAAATCGCCTGGTTCAGTTACCCATTGCAATGACTGGTTATAGAAAGATAATTTTTCCTTGTCAATGACAAATTTGATGCGTTTACTTTCACCTGCACCCAATTTTATTTTAACAAAATCTTTTAGCTCTTTCACAGGCCTTACTATAGAGCCTACCTTATCGCACAAATACAACTGAACAATTTCTTCCCCGGCATATTTTCCCGTATTCTTAATCGTTAGCGACACTTCAATTTTTTCATTTTCCGTAATTTTATTTTTACTCAGTGATAAATTACTATAGTCAAAATTGGTATAGCTCAACCCATATCCAAAAGCATATTTTGGAAAAATAGAAAGGTCTGTGTAAGAAGAATTGTAATTATGATTGTCATCACTTTTGGCTGGTCGGCCAGTATTAAAATGACTATAAAAAATAGGAATTTGTCCAACACTTCGGGGGAAACTCATCGGTAATTTGGCAGAAGGATTGTAATCGCCAAACAACACGTCTGCAATGGCATTCCCCGCCTCACTACCCAGCCACCAAGTATACAGAATAGCTGGCGCATTATCAGCGGTATAATTGAATACCAATGGTCGGCCTGCATTGATCAACACTACCAAGGGTTTCCCAGTCGCTAACAACTCTTTTAGTAAATCTTCCTGAACTCCTGGAATATTAATATTACTCCGGCTTTTTGCCTCTCCGCTCATATCCCTTTTTTCACCAATACTTAGAATGACCACATCCGCCTGCTTGGCTATTTCGATGGCTTCCGCAAAACCTGCTTTGCTATCTCCTTCAATATCGCAACCTTTTGCATACAATAGCTTTGAATGGCCGCCCAGTTTATTTTGTACTCCCTTCCACTGTGATACAATAAAATTTGAATCAACGCCAGGTATTTCTACATCCCAAAAACCCTTGTTTTGTTTGAGGGGTTTTACCAATGGGCCAATAAAGGCAATGGTTTTGGTGTCTTTGGATAAAGGCAACAATTGATGTTCATTTTTTAGTAATACAATACTCTTTGCTGCAATTTGCCGAGCAGCTAGGGTATGGGCAGGATTGTTCAAAGCCTCCTGCTCACGTTGAACATTACAATATTTATAAGGGTCATCAAATAAACCCATTTCGAATTTTTTTTGTAAGATTCGCTTTACGGCATCATCGACCAAGTAGATGGATATTTTTTTATCAGTTACTAATTGTGAAAGGTTGTTTTTATAATTTCGGCTTTCCATATCCATATCACAGCCCGCTGTAATAGCAGATAAAGCAGCTTCATACTCATTGGCAACATTACCATGATTGATCATTTCACCGATAGAGCCCCAATCACTTACCACAAATCCCTTGAAATTCCATTTGCCCTTTAAAATATCTCGCTGTAAATATTTATTCCCAGTAGCTGGAACACCATTTAAATCATTGAAAGAATTCATAAAACTGGCAGCACCAGCATTAAGGGCCGCTTTAAAAGGCGGCAAATATACTTCCCATAAAAGACGCTCACTCATATCTACTGAATTGTAGTCTCTTCCTCCAATGGCTGCGCCATAAGCGGCAAAATGTTTAACACAGGCCATCACAGAATTAATGGCCCCCAACCGATTGCCCTGAAAGCCCTTTACCCTTGCATAGGCAATGGCTGATCCCAAATAAGGATCTTCGCCAGCACCTTCCATGACTCTTCCCCATCGAGGATCTCTAGCTATATCCACCATTGGTGCAAAAGTCCAATGAATGCCACTCGCACTCGCTTCCGTAGCTGCAATTCTTGCAGACAACTCCATGGCCTCCAAATCCCAGCTTGCTGCTTCCGCCAAAGGAATAGGAAAAGTGGTCTTAAATCCATGTATTACATCCTGACCAAATAATAAGGGTATTTTTAATCGCGACTGCATAGCCAAATCCTGGTATTGCCTAGTATGCGCTACCCCCAAAATATTGAGCATCGACCCAACGCGTCCAGCACTAATCTCCATTGGCTTATCTCCGCTAAATGTAATAGGACCCGTTGCAGTTAAATCACCCGTATATTGATTCAATTGCCCAATCTTTTCTTCTATCGTCATCAGCCTCAATACAGAATCTACTTTTTTTGAAATGGAACCTGGTTGTGCAAAACATAATAAAGAAGACACAAGAATAAATGAAAGTAGCAATATTTTTTTCATCTTTAGTAAATTAATGTTTGAATTGCATGCGGCAAAATAGATACTTCGGTAGCCTTGGTGCCAATACATAAATTATAAAGAATGGCTTGACTACTCTGGTTCATTACCACCGTTACTATTTTACCATTGCTGTTTAAAAAAGAGGTAGTTAGCAATTGGCTTCTACTGCTAGTACTACTGATTCTTTTTGCTCCTTTTTCGACAAATTTTGAAAAATGACCAATAAAATAATACGAGGGCGTATAAACTAGATTGCCAGTTTTAGTATTGGCATGAATAGGTGCGAAACAAAAATTATTTGCATGATTGGGTCCCCCATTTTCATCGAGTAATATATTCCAATCTGTCCATCCCACTGTACCATTATTGAAATCATTGATCATGGACCTGCCATACCTTTCGCCATTTGACCACAATTGATATTTTTCTGCCTTGAAATTTTCAACACAGCCTTCTGTGAAAAACAAATTTTTATCCGGATACATTTCGTTCACCTTGCCGACATTTTCATACATCGGATTGCCGCCACTCCAGTTTTCGTACCAATGAAAACCAATACCCCACACATATTGACTGGCTTGGACATCATCCAAAATTGTACTAACTCTTTGAGATAGTAAGTCGCGATTATGATCCCAAATAGTAATTTTTTTACCCCCCAATCCAGCTTTATGTAAAGTGGGGCCTAGGTAATTTTTTAAAAAATCTCTTTCCTCTTCTGCAGAAAATACACAAGATTCCCAGCGCTGCGTTGCCATCGGCTCATTTTGAATGGTTAAGCCCCAGATTGGAATCCCAGATTTTTGATAGGCATTGATAAACTTCACATAATAATTAGCCCAAGGTTGATAAAAAGCTGGTAATAACTTTCCTCCTTTGAGCATAGTATTATTGTCTTTCATAAAGGCTGGAGGACTCCATGGACTTGCATATACAATGGCTTGGCCTCCAGAGGCAGCTATAGCATCCTTGATCAATGGGATTTTGTACAGTCTATCATGGTCAATTGAAAAGGTTGTTAAGTCCTTATCCCCTTCAGCAACATAGGTATAACTTGCTGAACTAAAATCGCAACTATGAATATTGGTCCTGATCAAGGAGTAACCGATGCCTTTTTCCTTACTGAAATAATCCGCTAAAAACTCCATTTTTTTATCATTGGGCAATTGAGCAAATACTTCCGCACTAGCGTCGGTGATTGCTCCGCCTATTCCAAGAAATGTTTGAAATGTTTTTCTAGGATTTACAAAAATACAAGTCTGCGTTTCAAGGGGTTGTCTTAAATCTGAAAACTGCAGACTAGCGGTATTGGATAACCTGAAACTGGAACTATCTGCAGATGTAAACACTGTTACAATGCGATTCTCAATTGCTATAGGTGCTATCAGTTTAACATTTGCTCGTTGTGAAAAGGCAAGCACTGAAACCAGCAAAAAAAAGGGGATGGTAATCGATTTCATTGTATTTTTTATTAGGGAATGCTTGTCTGTTTTACCAAATATAAGTTCCTACAGAACCGCTTTCCAATGAACTGGTAATCCACTTGCCGCTAATTTTAATATTAAATAACTCAGCAGATGCTCCATCATTTTGCACAAGTACTACGATTTTTCCTGTCGGCGTTTTAAAGGCAACATTTTGCAAATTGCCAACTAGATTACTGAAAATTCTTATTGCACCTGCAGGTACAAATTTCGAAGCATGGGCTATAATATAATATCCCACATTTCTAATATAACTATCGCTGCTATTTACAGTAAAAGCTCCCTTACATGAAGTGCAACCACCTTCAGTATGCGGCCCAAAACTGGCATCATTGGCCAAATTCCATTCTAGTGCATTTTTACTCCAGTTGCGCATAGATCCAATAACAACATTTTTTACATGCCATTTTAGGTCATCTTCAAATTTACCAGTAGAAGCAGTGTATTGCTCGGTGAAATAAATATTCTTGTCGGGGAATGCGTTATGGACAGTTGATAGCGCACTGATATCTCCTGAATATAAATGAAAAGCAGCGCCATCTATAAAAGCTTTGGCTGCAGGGTCATTTAAAATCGACATCGGATAATCAGGATGATCACAATTATGATCATAGATAACAATTTTGGTAGCAATTTGAGCAGATTGAAAAGCCGGACCTAAATTATTTTTAATAAATATGGCCTGCTCTCCAGCTGTCATCAACATGCTAGGATTATTACCAGGATGCAGCGGTTCATTTTGTGGTGTGATGGCATCAATGGTGATACCCTGCTCCTTCATTTTTTGAATATACTTTACAAAATATTGGGCATAGGCCTCATAATAAATCGGGCGCAAACTTCCACCTTTAAAGCTATTGTTATCTTTCATCCATACTGGTGGAGACCAAGGAGATGCCATTATTTTAATGGATGGCTGAATCTGTAAAATCTCTTTCAGCAGCGGAATTAATTGAAGCATGTCTGGTGTCAAACTAAAGCTAGAAAGATTTACATCTGTTTGACCATTTGGCATGTCATCATAACTAAAAAGAGTACTATTAAGATCGGAAGATCCAATACTAATTCTTATATAACTTGAGGAAATAGAATTGCTGTTGGCACCAAATGTTTCCTGCAATAATTCCTGCTTTTTAGCAGGACTTAACAGATTAATTACTTGGGCGCTTCCTCCTGTAAGGGTATATCCAAAACCATCAATTTTTTGAAACTGCTGCGCATCATCCACTTCAATAGTAGAATACAGGTTGGCAGTAGTTCCAAATGCGAGAATTGTCGATTGTTTTTCTAACAACACCGTTTGATTAGCCTTTGTCAACCAACAATCTACCTCATTTACTACAGGAGGTGGAGGCGGAGTAGAACGAGTAGTTACAACTGATTTAGAACAATTGAATTGGGTAACAGTAAGCGCAATTAGCAATAAAAAATTCATTTTTCTTTTAACACTATTCATTGGTTCAATTTATTATTACTACAAGGCAATTGTTTTAAAATATACACTTCCAAAAAATTGAAAGTTGAGTCACTTATTCAGATAATTTAGTCCTTAGCTCATTCTGCTAGCTGAAAATGTCTAACGTAATCCACCTCCATCGTAACAGGGAAAATGGTATCATCCACTCCCATTTTTCCTCCCCAGCCTCCACCAATAGCTACATTCAGCAATAGATGAAAAGGCTGGTCAAATGCCCATTCATTGGTTGATAAGTGTTCATTGGCAAAATGATTATAAACCAACCCATCCATTAAAAAATCAATTTTTTCAGGCGACCATTCAATTGAATAGTTGTGGAACTGGTTATATGGACTTGAAATAAAAATTCCCTTCATCTTTTGGGTTCCCTTAATGTGATTGTAGGCATTGGTGTGTATCGTTCCAAAGATGCTGTCCTTTTGAAACCCGACATGCTCCATGATGTCAATTTCTCCGCAAATAGGCCATCCTGCTTGTTGTATATTATTTCCCAGCATCCAAATGGCAGGCCAGGTTCCTCTACCACCAGGTAACTTAGCCCTTACTTCAATTTTTCCGTATTTAAAATCCACTTTACCATTTGTTTGCAACCTTGCTGATGTATATGCATTGCTTTCCCTAATTTGTTTTCTTGCTGTAATTTTTAAAACACCATTGTCAACAGATACATTGGAAGTATCCTTATTGGTATAATACTGCAATTCGCTGTTACCCCAGCCATGGCCCCCTATATCATAGCCCCATTTAGAACTATCGGGTAATCCTTTATAGTTAAATTCATCACTCCAAACTAGCTTCCACTTGCTAGGGAGCAATGATAGCTTCATTTGATGGGATAATAATTCAGGTTCATTGGTTGTGATGAAATCAAATTTTTTAGCCAGTAACCAATCCATATCAGATGCCTCGTTGACTGTCCAGGCATTTAATATAATATGCAGCTGTTTAGCAGACTCAATCCACTCAGGATTTTTTTGAAACACAGGAAACTGATAATCGGCTCCACTAACCCCATCCACTTTTAATTGCTGGGGACTTTTATCGCCTGACAAATATTGCGTAGTTGCTTTTGGATCAATCTCAATTATTTTCTTTAAAATTTCATAGTCGAAACTAATATACACTACCAGACGTTCTGCTTTTAACTGCTGAAATAGGGCAACCACTTTTGCTGCAACAATTTTCCCCCGCTCTTTACTAATTTCAGAAGGCTTTATTTCACAAACCAATCTGGTATTGGAATTGTTTGACATTCCAGCCAAAATATATTCTCGTAAGGTGGGTATTTTTTCCCCGTTAGAAAGTTTGAAAGTAATCAAGTCCGCATAATTTGTCTTTTCAATAACCAATTGATGGTAGGCTACATCATGATTAATAACCAACGAATCATCTGCTGTCATCCTTACATCAAACTCGGAGCCTGCGCATTTCAATTGGATGCTCTGGAGTAGCGATGCAATGGAGTTTTGGGGGAAATTATTTTTTTTCCAAGCTCCTCGATGGGCTACAATAATATTATCCGAAAGCTGAACCGGATGAGTTTCGATTTTCCTTGAACTGCTACAGGCAAGAAAAAAAAACGAAGTAATAAATAATAAACAAATGACCCTCATAGACCTATACATAATTATTTTAAAAAAATTGTTTGAAAGGGGTATAATCATTTAATCAAAATCAGTACCCACTTATTGAAATACCCTCACATAATCAACAAACATTCTTTGAGGAAATACGGTAGCAGCATCTGGAGATCCCGGCCATAGTCCACCCACCGCTACATTAAAAATAAAAAACTGATCGGCATTGAATGGATAAATTGCAGTACCCACATCGGCCAATGTATTGGTTAAATACAACTGGTCATCTACGTACCACTTGATGATATCCTGTGCCCATACTATACTAAACACATGAAACTGTTGCGAAAAATCGCCGGAGGTAAGATTGTAATTACCACCCTTTGAAGTACTTACTCCACTAACTGGTTTCCAATGTGAAGTACCATATGCCCTGGAAGGATAAGTGCCAACTAATTCCATGATATCAATTTCTCCACAGACTGGCCATCCTGCCGAAGGGATATTGGCGCCCAACATCCACAATGCTGGCCAAATGCCTTTTCCTACAGGCAATTTTGCCCGAATATCTATTCTGCCAAATTTAAAATTCTTTTTATTTTGGGTAGTCATTCTCCCAGAAGAATAGTTGAACCCAAGCATAGGTTCTTTTCGCGCCTCAATGATCAAATTACCATTGGACAAAAAAGTGTTTTTTAAGCTACTCGTATAATATTCTAGTTCACTATTACCCCATCCTCCAACTCCGTTCCCAGTTTCCTGGTTCCAAAAACTGGTATTTAAACTCGTACCTGCAAACTCATCACTCCAAGCCAATGTATACCCCGGATAAGAAAGGGGTGTAGTATAACCACCATTATCTGTAGGCAAATAAACACCATCTTCTGTAAGTAGAATACCCTTGGCTGATGCAGTGGCAATGGTGCAAAATTTAGGATTGCTAAGCTGCAAAGTGAATTGCAAATTTCCCTGACGCAAATTAGTGGGTTCGCCGCTAATAGCTACATCAATGGTGGCTTGAGTTTGGTTGGCTGCAATTGAAACTGTTCCAGAAGCGGCAATATAATCCCTTGGAGAAATAGCTGTTCCATCAACTAGGGTATAACTAACTGTTACCGCATTTGTAGTGACTTTATTACTCGTTACATAAAACCGCATTGTAGTAGCGGTTATTGCTCGTGGTTGACTCACTTCTAATACAGAAACCTCAGGAATAACCGCAGGAGGTGCCGTCGGACTATCAGCCGCTTTTTTGCAGGAAAATGAAATCGCACAAAAAATTAAAAAATATATTATTAAAGACTTTCTTTTTAGTTGCATAAAAATGCTTTAAACAGTAAAATACGCTCCCCACAAAAATGTAAAACCTGCAACTAGCAACTATTTCTTTTGCTCCTTTTAAGCACCAATTTTAATTATATCAAAACTCCTCCACTACATTATCTCGACAGGCACTTAAATATGCTGCATTATACAACATAAATACGGAATACAATTAACACCCTTTCAAAATAACAGCACTAGATCGGCTGTAGTTAGAATGAATTGAAAGAGGAATAATTTTCTTTCAATTCATTCTAACATTTCAGCAAATCAGTTGGGTTAATAATTTATAATGTAACCTTAAAGGGCTTTCATTTTAATATACCAGGCATTCCCAGTTTCAGTACCCTGTACCCGTAAATACATATAGGTAGAAGTAAGTACCATTATTTCATATTCCGGTTTTAATGAACCATAGCCGATACAAGTACTTGGGCTTGCCAAGTTAATCGCCACTCCTGTAGTAGGTGCATTAGCTGCAATACCTGAGGTTGCGGGAGCAAATGAAAAGCCTCCAGTAGCACCCGCATAATTATTGCACTGCTCTGTAGTTCCATTGGCAGGTATACCTGGCAAAGTTGAAAATTGCGACCCTTTTGAAAAAATCCCATCTGGGGTAATCATTTGCATGGTAAAGGCAGAGCCCGCTTGGGTAAATTTATAACTCGCTGTATAGAAACAATTGCAACAAGGAACTTTTTCGTTAACACCTGCAGCCCACCAATCCGGACCTAATGAAGAAGCGCTCCAAGGACCTACCCCAAAATGACCAGCTACACTTTTATCTACCACCCATGTTTTAGAACTGTTTCCAGTTAAGTTAGTCACAATAGCAGCAGGAGCAACATATGCACTAAACACCGAGATATCTTTAGTAAGGGTAGATGAAGTGCCGCCCTTACCGTAAGCTACTGCTGTAATCCTATAGGTATAAGTGCCACTAGAGGCTGCTAAATATGCTTTAGAAGTTGTTCCCTTGGGTAAATAAACTAGATTTAATGCATCATTGGCATCATAATCTATTTTATATGAAAGCGCATTGTCAGCAGCAATGGTTATGTTAACATTTCCGGTGCCATCACCATTTGGATGCGTTGCATCTTGGCCGACAATTTGTGTAGTGATAACAATATTAGAAGGAGCAGTAAGATCCCCTAAACTATAGGTTGTTTTTTTGCAACTGCCAAACATTATTAGCAAAGCAAATAAACCCAACAGGTTTTTTAATTTATTTGTCATGATATCTTATTTTAAATTTATTAATTAGTAAGTCTAATGTTGTCAATATAAAAAGTAGCAAATTGTCCTCCTACTCCTGCCCCTGTATAAGCATCATTGAATCTGAAAACAATTTGCCCGAATTTAGAATTGGCAGGTAGGCTTACAGTGCTGAAATCAAAGACTAGCTCTTCCCATGCTCCTGATGTTGTAAAAGGTACTTTTAAAACACCAACGCCATTTCCAGGAATGCCGCCTAATGAGGATTCCAATTCTACATTTAATTTCATTCCAATCATCGCTGGATCAGGATTATAAGCTAACAGTTTAATTTTTTTAGTGGTCCCAAAATCCATGTTTAAATCCAATGGGCTATATGTTCCACTCCAGTTATCCCACCCTCTAACAAATTTACCTACACTCGCAGTGGTGTTAAGGCCTGTTGAACTAGGATTAGCAACTGTTGAGAAAGATTGTCCGCCTCCAAACGATCCAAAAAAGTAATTAGCTCCAGCAACATCAAAAGAAACTGGCATCGCAAATGCTGGCGAGGTGAAAGGGCCAATAACTGTTGCTGTAATTACCTCTGTTTTAGCTGCTCCAATGTAAGTAGCATTTCCACTTATCGCAACAACCTTAACACTATAAGTTCCTGCAACAGCATAGAGATGGTTGACCATTGCACCTATAGCACAAGGAGTTCCCACCTCGCTAGCTACATCACCAAAATACACCAAAAAGGAAGCTGTATAAAGTGCCGTTGGTTTTACCGCAATACCATTGGCATTTTTTGAGATGTTTGCTACCAAACTAGCCGGAGCTATATAGGTTACCGATAAAGGATACGTGTTGCTTGTTTCACGACCGGCAATATCTTTTGACACGATAGATACTGTATAGCTTCCTTCTGGGTAAGCATGCGTTGTACTTCCTCCTGGCGTTAATGTTGCATTTGCCCCAGTGCCATGTCCATAGGCCACGGAAAATGAGGATGCACCATTACCAAGAGGCGATATTTTTACATTTCCTGAATTATCAGTGCTGATATCAAATATCTTGGCAAGATTTGCGGAAGCAGCAGTACTTAAAGAAGAAAGGTCCTGATCAATACCCTCTTTTTTAGAACAACTGGTTGCCATTAGTAACAGCAATCCGAAGACGTAGGTTATTTTTATATTCTTCATGTTTAATATTTTAATTAGTTATAATTAGGATTTTGTACCAACTTAGTTCCCTGTAATTCTCTAATCGGAATAGGAAATATTTCACTCTTTCCTGCAACAAATCCTCTGCTTGCCAATTTAGCAACTGCATCATTCCATCTTACCAAATCAAAAAAGCGATGTCCTTCTCCAGCCAGTTCTAATCTGCGCTCAGCTTTTATAGCTGCTAACGAAACTGTCACAGGAGCTAGACCAACCCTAGCTCTTACAGCATCTAACAGTGCTTGTGCCCTTGCTCCCGTTGCACCCAATGCTTCTGCCTCCATTAAATAGGTATCTGCCAATCTGATTATATAGGTATCTTGTTTGTAGTTTAATACCTGATCTCCTCCACCTGTTGAAGCATCCGCTTGTCGTGGTAAAAATTTATTTAAGAAATACCCTGTATTTTGGTACCCGTCAATATAATCCGCTTGACCGGCTACTTTCAGTGCCTTCATATCAAACACGGTAGCGGCAAATCTTGGATCTAATTTGATGGCATCATAAAAATTCTGTGTAAACACATTGAAGCTCCAGCCGGAAGGTATATTATCAGCAGTAGAAACTGCCGGCCTTGAATAACTTCGAGGACCTACCATTACATTTACTGAATTACCCTCATCACTTCCACTTCCCCAGTTACCCCAACCCGAATTTCCAACACTGGTATGACAAGCTTCTATAATTGATTCAGTATTGAATTTATTAGCAACTACCCAAAGGTCACTGAATTTGGCTAACAGACGATATCCGTATTGACTGGTACCACCCGGTGTTCCGTTTACTTCTGCAAACTGAGCTGCTGCAAGACTGGCTTTGTTTTCAAAAAGATATACTTTTCCTAACAATGCTTGTGCTGCTCCTTTTGTAAAACGTCCGGCTTCTGTAGCTCCTGGAACAGAAGTAGGCAAAACTGCAATTGCTTCAGACAAATCCTTTTCAATTTGGGTATACACAGCTACCGGAGTGGCCTGGGTGGCCTGATACATATTGGTAGCAGTTAATGACTCCAAAAGCAAGGGAATGTTTTTAAACATTCTTACCAGATTAAAATAATAAAGCGCTCGCAAGGCTTTTGCCTCTGCAGCAAATCTTGCTTTAAGAGTTGCATCCATTGTTACACTGGGCAACTTCGCCAATAAGGTATTCGCTCTGAAAATTCCTTGATAATGGTCATTCCAGAAACTACCTGGCATAATCGTTGCATTCAACGTGTAATTTGAAAATCCCTGAATTCCTGCGCCATCCGTAGCTCCACCGCCACCGGCTAGTTGGTCATCTGAACCCGCATTCATCATCGTAATCATGTTTTCAAAACCTCCCGAATTTTTACGTACCCCATCATAGGTGCCCACCAAGGCTGCAAAAGCCTGATCTTTATCGGCATAATAGTTCTCGGAAAGAAACTGGCCCTTAGGCGAAATGTCAACAAAGTCTTTTTTGCAGGATCCCAATGAAACCAGCATTGCGCCTGCTATCAATAAGTAATTAATTTGTGTTTTTTTCATAACTTATATTTTTAATAAATTAAAATTGTAGTTGAGCTCCAAATATAAATGAACGTGCCTGAGGATATACCCCTTTGTCAATTCCCAATACACCTCCACCAATTTCTGGATCATATCCGGTGTAATTTGTAAGCGTTAATAAATTTTCGGCAGTAGCATAGAAGCGTAATTTATTGGCTCCTATTTTTGTTAGCATTTTATTGATTGGTAAGGTATAGCCCAATTGTACTATTTTAAGACGCAGGTAATCTCCCTTTTCTAAATAAAAATCTGACATTTTTCCGAAGTTGCCATTGGCGTCATCACTGGTTAAACGAGGATAATCGGTAGAAGTTCCTGCCCCTGTCCAACGACCCATTGCTTTTGATTGATAATTAGAGTTACCAATATCTAAACGACGTAAGCCTTGGAAAATTTTACTTCCAGCAGATCCCTGACCAAACACCATCAAGTCAAATCCCTTGTATTCTAAAGATAAGGTCAAACCAAAAGTGTAGGCAGGAATATTGCTACCTAAGAAAACTTTATCATTGTCTGTGATTTTACCATCTCCATCTGTATCAGCCCAACGAAAATCGCCTGGCTTTGCAGTAGGCTGAATCAGTACTCCAGCTGAATTGGCATAGGCGTTTACCTCAGCGGTAGATTGGAAAATGCCTGATTTTTGAAAACCATAAAAAGAGTTGTACGATTGCCCAACCTGTGTTCTAGTGACCGCGCCCATCGATTGAAAAGAAGCATCGCCAGAAATATAATTTGCATCGGCAGCTACATAGGTAACTTTATTTTTTAGATAGGCAACATTACCATTGGCAGAAAAATTAAACTGGCCAATTTTTTTACGATAGCCCAATTCAACTTCTAATCCACTGTTTTCCATATCTGCAATATTCCCAACTGGAAGTGATGAAACACCTACATAACCAGGTATATTGATTGGACGTAAAATACCCTTGGTCTTTTTATTGTAAAGGTCTACCGTAAGACTTAATGAATTGAATAACTGTGCTTCAAAACCTATGTTGGCTTGAGTAGTTTCTTCCCAACGCAAATCTGGATTATCCAAGGTTTTTGGAGCATATCCAGTAGTAATTAAACCGGCATTACCCATGGTATAGTTATAACCACCTTGCACAATAGAAAGATAGCCAAAATCACCAATGGCATCGTTTCCAACTTTACCATAACCGCCTCTAACTTTTAATTGATTGACGATCGAATTGGTTTTCCAAAAATTTTCTTTCGATACAATCCAGCCTGCAGAAACTGCAGGGAACACACCAAATTTATTATTTAATCCAAATCTTGAAGAACCATCACGGCGAATAATCCCTGTGAATAAATATTTTTCTTGAAAGTTATAATTTACCCTGGAAAATAAAGAGGATAATTTATGCTGAGTAAAGTCAAATGCGCTTGCATTAATACTGGTAGAAGGAATACTGAAATTAAATGAAGCATCCTTGTAAGTACTAATCGGTAAATTGAAATAAGTAAGTCCCGATCCACCTCCAATACTTTCTACATAAGCTCCCTGACCTACCAATAAGGTGATGTCATGGGCTGCTATTTTTTTAGTGTAGGTAATGGTATTTTCAATATTCCAATTAAATACATTGTTAATTGATTTTCCAAAATTATTCTGAAGGGTACTAGAAGTGGCACTTAAGAAATTTACTGGAGTAAATCCCTCGGCTCCCCAATACGCTAATTTAGCACCCAGGGTTGACCTAACTTTAATATCCTTGTTAATAGCTGCTTCTACGAAGGAATTTCCAACGATATCGTCCGACCAACTGTAAGCCCCTAATCTTGTCTGGATATAAGCAAGCGGGTTAGTCATTTCTTGTCCCACTATAGAAGAAATACCGTAAGGATTGCCACTCGCATTTCTAACAACAGCATTCACACTATAAGGAGCTGCATTGGAAATAAGTGGATCTGTTACCACCAAAGGTGTAGTTGGATCAAGGTTAATAGCAGAACTTAATGGACCGCCAAATTCACTATTCGTATTACCCAATCCAACAGCGTTTACATGAGAATAACCAACTGTTTCGCCAAACGTAAATACTTTTGATAATTTATGAGTAGCGTTTAACCGGATATTTTTTCTGTTATAATTTGAAATTTCAGAGGCTACAATCCCTTGTTGGTCTTGGATACCAAATGAAAGGTAAAAAGTAGATTTATCCGTACCACCGCTCATGCCAATTTCATGTGAATAGCGATGAGCACCATTATTAAAAATGGCTTTTTGCCAATCGGTTCCAACTCCTAAAATACCTAAGTTAGGAAATACAACATTTCCTCCACCGGCAACAGACCTTTCATTTAATAAAGCACCATACTGGGTTGCATTTAATAAATCAAGCATTTTGGCCGGTGCAGATGTACCATAAAAGCCATTGTAACTTATCGCTAGCTTACCTGACTTTCCTTTTTTGGTACTTACCATAATTACACCACTTGCAGCACGTGTTCCATAAATGGAGGCTGAAGAGGCATCTTTCAACACTTCTATTGATTCTATATCAGATTGAT
This sequence comes from Chitinophagaceae bacterium, assembly GCA_947472635.1. The sequence goes on along the minus strand of CANJDY010000004.1, from coordinate 12,859 downwards.
TCAGGTAACCAATTCCCCCTGCATCTACTACTACTCCATCTACTACCCAAAGCGGATTATTACCTCCGTCTCCAAATGTAGTAACCCCCCTGATTAATATTTTTGAGGGAGAACCCGGCTGTCCAGAATTTTGAGCAACCGTAACGCCGGCAACCCTTCCTTGTAATGCCTGTTCAATTCTACCACTAGGCACTTTTTCAAGATCCTTTGCTTTTACACTTGAAATAGCACCGGTAACGACACTCTTTTTTTGTGTACCATAACCTACCACTACCACTTCATCCAATTTAGCTTCTGATACAGTAAGAGAAATAGATAAGGGGCCAGCTGTAATTGCTACCTCTTTGGATTCATACCCAATAGAAGATATGGTAAGTGTTGTTGCAGCAGCAGGAACAGAAATAGAAAATTCACCTTTTTCATTGGTGCTAGTACCCAATTTAGTTTTATTGGCTACTATAGATGCATTGAAAACCGGACTTCCTTTTTCTCCGGTAACCCTACCCGAAACAGTTTTGTTTTGAGCCCAGGATGTGGTGGCAATTAAAAATAAGAGTGATAGGAGCACCCCCTTGAAGATTTTTTTCATACGCAAGTTTTAGGTTTGTTTGAATAACAATTAATCGTGTCCAAAACTAGACCTTCTAAATCCACTTCAATCCAAAATACCTCATCTATAATACATCAATAATAGTTAACTAATTGATTATCAATAACAATAAAATACATCATTATTACATCAAACATAATTTTATCTTTGATAAATGAAAAATTGCATTCTATTAATATTAGCAATAGGATATTTAAAGGCAAATAGCCAAAACACGATTGGCCTGCCGAAAATCGACAATTTTAATAATCTTGCATTTCACGGGGGCAGGCAAACCTGGGATATCAAACAAGACAAATGGGGGCGAATGTATTTTGCCAATAATGACGGGCTGCTCACTTATGATGGAAGCTATTGGAAAATATACCCCCAGCCAAATAAAAGTATTTTACGTTCCATCGCTATTGACGACAACAGGATTTATGCTGGCGGCCAAGATGAAATTGGCTATTACTCCCCTAATGAGCAGGGTATTTTACAATACCACTCATTAAAAAACCTAATTCCTGTTCAATCCAGGAAATTTACCGACGTTTGGGATATTGAGTTTTATAAAGGGTCAGTTTTCTTTAGAACCTGGGATATGATCTTTGAATATAAAAACCAAGTTATTCAGTCATACCATGCCATTAGAGGCTGGCAGTATATGAAATCAACAGGTGATAAACTATTTGCACAGGATAAAGATAGAGGGTTATTACAATTCGTAAATAACCAATGGGAGCCTCTCTGTATGCCTGGATCCATTCCAAACTTTGAAATCACCGGCCTGATTCCATTAAAAAATGACAGCCTTTTGATTAGCTCCCTAGATAATGGCTTGTTTATATTTTACAAAGGCATTCTTACTAAAAAACACACAGAAGCAGATCAACTCTTTATCAAGAGTCATGTTTTTTCATTTGAAAAAATCAATGCTACAGAATTTATAGCAGGCACCTCTTCTGATGGTTGTATGGTAATTAATTTTGCTGGGCAAATTATTCAAAAAATTGCCATCCAAGATGGTCTTCAAAATAATAATATAATCAGTATTTTTCTAGATAGAGATAAAAATTTATGGACAGGCTTGGATAATGGCATCAGTTTAATTGCCTATAATTCTGCCATTAAATACATAAAGCCTAATAAAGACAATGACCTTTCCGGCTATTCGGCTCGAGTATTCAATCACCAGCTGTACATTGCCACTTCATACGGAGCTTATTCAGCCCCCCTTTCGGCTAACAGCCAGGACCTCAGCTTTTCCAAGGCGAATTTTTCCTTTATAAAAAATACAGAGGGGCAAAACTGGCGGCTAGATGAAGTGAATCATCAGCTTTTACTTGGTCACCACAATGGAAGTTATTTAATTCAAAACAATGAAGCCATTCAATTAACCCACGATGCAGGTGTCTGGCTTTTTTTACCCACCTCGTCCATCTCTCCCTCAAAAACTATTTTGGCAGGAAGCTATTCAGGAATTAGCATTCTTGAATTTACTGGAAACAACTATTTCAATAATTTCGAATCTAAGGGAATATATGAATCATTCCGCTTTATCGCAATTGACAATAATAAGGATATTTGGGCCTCTCACCCCTACAGAGGAATTTATAAACTACGATTCAGTCCAGACAACAAGTCTTTTTCCACTCAACTGTTTTCCGATAAAGATGGATTGCCTTCTACATTAAGGAATTTTGTTTTCAGAATAAAAAATAGGGTTATAGTTGCCACAGAAAAAGGAATCTATGAAATGGATGCTTCGGGTAAAAAATTTATTCCCTCTCCCCTATTATTTGACCTATTTGGACCGATGGCTATTCAATACCTAAAAGAAGATGAAGAAGGTAACATTTGGTTTTGTAGTGATAAAAAAATAGGGGTAGTTCATTTTTCCAACTCCAATAACACTTTTCAAATTCATTATTTCCCTGAACTAACGGGAAAAATACTAGCTGGATTTGAAAACATCAACCCTTTTTCCAAACAAAATGTTTTTATCGGAGCCGATAATGGAATTATCCATCTTAACTATGAAAAATATATAGCAAACCTTCCAACACTCAATATTTTACTTGCTCAGGCAAAAGCATTTGGGAAGACGGATAGCATCATTTTCGGAGGCCATAGCAACCAGCTAGGTAATATAGACTATGAATTAAGTAAAGACGCTATAGTAAAAATACCTGTCAGTAACAATTCGCTTCATTTTGAATTTAGTTCGCCAGGATACAGTCTGCAGAACAATATTGAGTATAGTTACCAATTAATAGGCTTCGACAAAAAGTGGTCTGCAAGATCTCCAAAAACTGAAAAAGAATATACCAATTTACCCTATGGCTCCTACACATTTAAGGTGAAGGCAGTTGATAACCTCGGCAATGAATCAAAAACTATCAGTTACCGATTTGTAATTAATCCCGCTTGGTACGAGACCCTTTGGGCTTATCTCTTTTATACCCTCCTGCTGCTTTCTGTATTTTACTGGATTGCCAAATGGCAAAAGAAAAAACTGGTTACCCAACAAATCAAGTTTGAAGATGAGCAAAAAAGGTTAATCTATATTCACCAACTGGAAGTTGACCAGCATGAAAAAGAAATTATCAAACTGCAGAATGACCAACTAATGAATGAGGTGATTTATAAAAACCGAGAGCTAGTAGATACAAGCATGCATTTAGTGGAAAGAACTGATGCTCTATTAAAAGTAAAAAGTGAACTGCAACATTTGTACAAAAAAACAGGGGGGAATCACGATGTAAAAAAAGCGATTCAACTGGTGAATGATATTGAAAAAACCAATTCCAACTGGGAACAGTTTGCCACTCATTTCGACGAAGTAAACAATGATTTTTTAAAAAAGCTAAAGAAGCAATTCCCCAGTTTAACTAACACCGATTTAAAGGTATGCACTTATATTCAACTCAATCTTGCTTCCAAAGAAATTGCCCAGTTATTGAACATTGCAGTAAGGGGAGTGGAAATCAGTCGTTACCGACTTAGGAAAAAATTGCAATTGAATTCAGGCGAATCGTTAAGTGAATTTCTTCACGAAATACACAACCAGTAAATCAATTTATTTATTCAATTAAGGGGCGGTCAACTGGAGTTTTGCCAATTGACGGCCCCTTAATGCAATGCTGCTATCTTGACTATGCCAAATGGATAAAAGTTTTGAATACAAAGGCAGCTAACAATGCACCTACAACGGGTGCAATTACTGGAATCCAGCTATAAGTCCAATCGCTATTACCCTTGTTTTTGATTGGCAGAATGGCATGCATGATCCTAGGACCTAAATCCCTTGCAGGATTAATGGCATATCCAGTAGGTCCGCCCAATGACAAACCAATACCCAATACTAAAACTGTAACTGGTAACGCATCTAGACTTCCTAAGGAACTAGAAGATTTTGTCATAAAAAATATTCCGAAAACCAACACAAATGAACCAATTACTTCTGTTATAAAATTATGAACCGAATGTCGGATAGCGGGAGCAGTACTAAAAACTGCCAACTGTAAAGATGGGTCATTGGCTTCATCCAAATGCTGACGATAGGCTACCCAAACCACTAACGCCCCAATCATAGCGCCTGCAAATTGCCCTGCAATATAAACAGGCACTTCATCCCATGGAAAATCAGTAAATGCTGCCATCGCCAATGTGATGGCTGGATTTAGATGTGCTGCACTGCCATGTGATGCCACAAATACTCCCACGAATACAGCAATCGCCCAACCAGATGCGATTACAATCAATCCGCTACTGTTACCTTTTGTTTTTGGTAACACCACATTGGCAACAACGCCATTGCCTAAAATGATCATGATCATTGTGCCTAATAATTCAGAAAAAAATGGGTTCATAAAATGAATTTTAGATGTATTAACTGATTAAATAATTTTTCGCGAGGTCGTTAAATGTATCCAACTGCTCCCTTACCCATGCAGCATCTTTGCCAATAACAGCTGCCATTAATTGAGCTACCAGTGGCGCTGCTTCCACTGCTGCCCTAGCGTCTAGAAAAAGCAATCTTGTTCTTCTTGCTAAGATATCTTCGATCGTAATTGCCATTTCATGTTCAACAAACCATTTTAGTTCTGCTTTCGTGTAGTCGTAACGTGGATGAATTTTTTCCGAAAGTGAAGGATCTCCGGCTATCATTAATTGAATAGCCGCTTCGTCTGACCCATACATACTAAAGGATGTAGTTGACTTATTAGCTATCCAACCATGTATCTTTAAACGCTTTGTTTTACATGGCGCTTCAGGCAGTCCTGCCGATTGTATAGCTTTATCAATAGTATACTCCGCCATGCTACGGTAAGTTGTCCACTTGCCTCCGGTAACATTTATCAATCCTGAAGGCAACAGCTTTACCACATGATCGCGAGTCATCACCGCCGTCTTCTTTTCGTTGCCCTGCTTTGCCAATGGCCTCAAACCAACAAAAACACTTTTTACATCTTCGGTGGTAATGTCCGATGTAGTATATCTATTAAAGTGGTTGATAATAAAATCGATTTCTTCTTTTAATGCAGTAGGCTCCGTGGTAATATTTTCTACAGGCGTATCAGTGGTGCCGAGCAATAATTGTCCATGCCAAGGAATCACAAATAAAACCCTGCCGTCATCTGTTGTTGGAATCATCATGGCGGCATTGCCTCTGAAAAAATGCTTCTCTACCACCAGGTGGACACCCTGCGAAGGAGCAATTGTTTTTTCGGAATGGCCTTCTGCCAATTGCAATAATTTATCTGCAAATACACCGGTGGCATTGATAACAGCACTTGCGCTGATTTCAAATAATTGCCCGCTTATTTCATCTACTGCACTTACACCGGAAATGACATTGTTTTTCTTTATAAAGCCAGTAACTCCGAAATAGTTAATTACAGTTGCTCCCTGTTCAATAGCTGTTTGGGCAAGGTTTACCGCCAGTCTGCTATCATCAAACTGTCCATCAAAATATAATACACCTCCAGTAAAATGATTGACAGATAAATCTGGGAGATGAACCAACGAAGTTGGCTTTGACAATAATTGTGTTTTACCCAAACTTAATTTGCAAGAAAGGAATTCATACACCCATAATCCAATGCCATAGTACCATTTTTGCCACCATCGATAACAAGGCACTACAAAGGCTAGTGTGTGGCAAATATGGGGGGCATTTTGCAAAAGCCTTCCTCTTTCCAGCAAGGCCTCTCTCACCAAACGGATATTTCCTTGTGCAAGGTATCTTACGCCACCATGTACCAACTTGGTGGAGCGGCTGGAACTGCCTTTCGCAAAATCATATTTTTCTAATAGCAATGTTGTATACCCCCTGCTAGCAGCATCAACCGCACAACCTAAGCCAGTGGCACCGCCACCAATGATGATCATATCATACTCATTATTCCCGCTTAATTTTTTTAACTGCTCCTTTCTATTCATTGAAATATTACTGCTGTTTAAGCAATTGACAAGGTGGCCGTGATAGCCTTCTTCCATCCATCGGTTAACTCGGTTCTAGTTGACTCGCTAATAGCAGAAGAAAAAACTGTTTCAACTTGCCATTGATCCTGTAATTCATCCATATTTTTCCAAAAGCCAACAGCAAGGCCAGCAAGATAAGCAGCACCTAGTGCGGTGGTTTCTGTAACAGTTGGGCGTATCACCTTTGTATCAAGCACATCACTCTGAAACTGCATCAACAGATTGTTATTAGTTGCCCCTCCATCTACCCTTAATTCCTTTATACTGATTCCACTATCTGCTTCCATTGCCTTCAGTACATCCATAGTTTGATAAGCGATACTCTCAACAGCTGCTCTGGCAATATGCGCCGATGTACTCCCTCTGGTTAATCCGGTAATGGTTCCCTTGGCATGTTGGTTCCAGTAAGGCGCGCCAAGTCCAGCAAAGGCAGGTACTACATACACGCCATCCGTGGTATCCACCTGCTTGGCCAGGGCTTCTACATCCGAAGAAGTTTTAATGATACCCAGTCCATCCCGCAGCCACTGCACTACCGCACCCGCAATAAACACGCTTCCCTCCAACGCATACTGTGTAACACCATTTATTTTCCAGGCTACTGTCGTTAATAAACTATTGTTAGAAACAATCATTTTTTGGCCCGTATTCATCAGCATAAAACAGCCTGTTCCGTAGGTGTTTTTAACCATGCCGGGTTGAGTGCACAATTGGCCAAAAAGGGCTGCCTGCTGATCCCCCGCAATGCCTGCAATTGGTATTTCAGTACTACCATCCAGTAAACAGGTACTGCCATACACTTCGCTACTACTCCTAATTTGAGGCAACATATTGCCCGGTACAGCTAATATTTTTTGCAACTCTTCATCCCATTGGCAGGTCTCAATATTACAAAGCATCGTTCTACTGGCATTACTTACATCCGTTACATGAACTTTGCCACTAGTTAACTTCCATACTAGCCAGGAATCAATTGTTCCAAAACACAATTCTCCTTTACTGGCTCTATCTCTTGCACCAGCAACATTATCTAATATCCATTTCACCTTAGTGCCACTAAAATAGGCATCGATTACCAAGCCTGTTTTTTGTTGGATGTTTTTTTGTAAACCCTTTTCCTTTAGTGCATCACAAAAAGAAGCGGTTCTTCTATCCTGCCAAACAATGGCATTGTATATTGCCTCGCCCGTATTTCTATCCCAAACCACGGTGGTTTCGCGCTGGTTGGTAATTCCGATGGCAGCAATATCCTTTGGAGAAATGGCTGCTTTCAATATCACATCTTTAGCGGTAGCCAACTGGCTTTCCCATATCTCTTCCGGATTATGTTCTACCCAACCCGGCTTTGGAAAAATTTGCGTGAATTCTCTTTGTGCAATAGCAATGATACGTCCACTTTTATCAAATAATATTGAGCGACTGCTGGTAGTTCCCTGGTCTAGGGATAAAATATATTGTGCCATCGTTAATGAAATTTAAACAATGAAAAGTTAAGTAGAAATATCTGCAATTGAATAAGTATTGTAGTATTACCTGAACTATTTTTTATATACACCCGAGGTAGTGAAGTGGATTTATACTGTATTCGATAAAACCAAAAAAGCACCTGTTTTTTCAAACAGGTGCTTTTTGGTTTTATTTTTTGACAATATATCTGTCAAGTCTTGCAATACTATTAAGGCAGATTCGCTGCTACACACCCAAGGACCATCCTTCGCGATAGGTTCTTTTTACAAACTGGTTCGCTTCATCAAAGTTAGTGACCCTCATATTAGGACCATCCCACAATAATTTAATGTTACGTCCAGGATAATGATCATCTCCTTTTTTGTCCTTTTTAGTAATATTAAAACTTCTTATGGCAAGGTTACCCATTAACACACTTTCGGTTAAAGGACCTGCGATATCAAAGTTAGAACTTAAGTTCTTAGCCTGCTCACTGCCATAGCCAGCGATAGATCCTTCCACCCATGCAGCGTAATGCCCTCCGTCTCCTTTGGGTACGCGAGCGAGGGTTTGCGGAACGACGATTTCTTTATTACGTGAAGTGGGTAGTAGGCTTGGTTTAACACCATAAGTGCCACACATCATCTTACCTTTTGTTCCTAAAAAAAGAACTCCATTACCCCCGTCACCCATCACTTCATTGGGACCAAGTTCATCAGGACGTTCAGGCTGTATACCTCCATCCATCCAATGTAATTTAACATCGGGCTTGCCATCCTTTCCTTTAAAGGTAAGGGTGATAGAAGATGCAATAGGTCCTGAATCAGGGTATACGCCCTGTTGCCAGTTTTCTACATAAGGAGTTGCTGCACTGCATTCTGCGGAGCTAGGATACCCCAATCCCAATACTGCAAAAGCCGGTGCCATAATATGACATGCCATATCACCTAATGCGCCGGTACCGAAATCCCACCATCCGCGCCAATTGAACGGCAATAATTTATCAACATAATCCCTGTTGGTTGCAGTACCCAACCAAAGATTCCAATCCAAACCTTCCGGAATAGGTGGTTTGCCGGAAGACCATGGAATACCTTGAGGCCAGATAGGTCGATCGGTATAGCAGTAAATAGTATGTACATCACCGATGGCATCGGCATTATACCATTCTTGCAATTGCCTTACCCCGTCGCCAGAAGCTCCTTGGTTACCCATTTGGGTTACCACTTTATAATCGTGTGCCGCTTTGGTAAGCATCCGTGCTTCGTAAATATCGTGCGCCAAAGGCTTTTGAATATACACATGCTTGTTTAATTGCATGGCCGCCATTCCGATTACTGCGTGCATGTGATCAGGTGTAGAAACAGAACAAGCATCAATGTTCTTATGCTCTTTCTCTAGCATCTCACGATAGTCTTTATAATATGTAGCCTTAGGGAAACGTGTTCTACTTTTTACAGCTTGTCTATCATCCACATCACATAAAAAAGCAATGTCTGCCTTCCCAGATTTGAAAAAATTTGAAACATCGCTTTCCCCTTTTCCACCAGCACCAATTCCGGCTATTTGAAGCCGATCGCTAGGTGCTGTAAATCCACGACCCAAAACATGCCGAGGTACAATATAAAAACCAGCTGCAGTCAAAGCAGCATTGCGGATAAAGTCGCGCCTTGGGTTTTTAGATTTGCTTTTTGATTCCTTTTTCATACAAGTAAATTTTTTATTTAGATATAGCAAATAAGATTTAATAGTTCAAGATAGTATATACAAATTACCAAACCAAAAACAAATCATTTTTTTATACAAAATTATTAATTTAACCTGTTTACCAGTGCGATTTGCGATGCCCCTTTTTTTGATAGACTAGAAGGAATTGAGTATAAAAGCTCCCGCCGGAATAATAGTAAAATTCAAGCGCATTGTTTTGCTTGATTGATGAAATGATTGCTTTTATTGAGGCTAATTTTTATCGATGGGGCATAAAAAAACTTCCCAGTTTAAATTGGGAAGTTTTTTTATGTAAATTTTTGTTTGATTATTTGTAATGAGCCATCAAGCCTTTTGCCATTTCGGTCATTTTTTTAAGTCCTTCTTCAGGCAAATTTCCTTTCTTGAATTCGGCTAATAAATCAGCATGCTTATTTTCCATCTCCAACAAGAAATGCTCTTCAAATGCTTTCACATTTTTTACAGCTACTTCTTTCAATAAACCTTGTGTGCCTAGGTAAATCATCGCTACCTGCTTTTCAACAGACATCGGGGAATACTGCAACTGCTTCAATATTTCAACATTTCTTGCTCCCTTGTCAATTACATTTTTTGTAGCAGCATCCAAATCACCTCCGAATTTAGAAAAGGCTTCTAACTCCCGGTAAAGTGCCTGGTCCAATTTCAAGGTACCGGCTACTTTTTTCATGGACTTTATCTGTGCGTTACCACCTACTCGGCTAACCGAAATACCCACATTGATAGCCGGACGAATACCTGCGTTGAATAAGTTACCCTCCAAAAATATCTGTCCGTCGGTAATTGAAATTACGTTGGTAGGGATATAAGCAGATACATCTCCCGCTTGCGTTTCAATAACCGGCAATGCGGTCAATGAACCTCCTCCTTTTACGAGATGGCGGATGGATTCAGGTAAATCGTTCATCTGTTGTGCAATCTCATCTTTGGCAATTACCTTAGCTGCCCTTTCCAATAAACGGCTATGCAAATAGAATACATCACCAGGATATGCCTCACGGCCTGGTGGACGACGTAACAGCAAAGACACTTCGCGGTAAGCTACTGCCTGCTTTGAAAGATCATCATATATAATCAATGCTGGTCTTCCGGTATCGCGGAAGAACTCACCAATTGCAGCACCCGCAAATGGAGCGTAGAATTGTAATGGAGCTGGATCAGATGCAGAAGCAGCTACTATGGTAGTGTAAGCCATTGCACCATATTCTTCCAATGTTTTCATAATACCTGCAATAGTACTTGCCTTTTGGCCAATTGCTACATAAATACAATACACAGGTTTCCCTGCTTCGTAAAATTCTTTTTGATTAATGATGGTATCTACGCAAATGGCCGTTTTGCCGGTTTGCCGATCACCAATTACTAGTTCCCTTTGTCCACGACCAATTGGGATCATTGCATCAATTGCTTTAATACCTGTTTGGAGCGGCTCCTTCACTGGCTCACGAAAGATAACCCCTGGTGCTTTACGCTCCAACGGCATTTCGTATAGCTCACCCACTAAAGGGCCCTTGCCATCGATTGGCTCGCCCAATGTATTGATTACACGACCGCTCATTCCTTCTCCTACTTTAATAGAAGCGATCTGGCCGGTACGCTTAACTTTATCACCTTCTTTAATTGCGCCGCTATCTCCCATCAATACCACGCCCACATTGTCCTCTTCCAGATTCAGCGCAATTGCTTTTACACCATTGTCAAATTCCACTAATTCTCCACTACGTACATTGTTTAATCCATATACCCTAGCAATACCATCCCCTACTTGCAATACAGTACCCACTTCTTCCAAGCTTGCACCTGCATTAAAATTGCTGAGCTGTTGACGAAGTATCGCCGAAATCTCGTCTGGTTTAATTTCTACCATAAAAATTGAGTTTTGTTTTTTTTGCTGCTACAATCGACTGGTTACATTTAACACGCTACTATTTGAATAACATGTACAAAATTTGACCATTTTAAGCTACAGGCTTCATTTAAGGCTGCAAAGGTAATGGATGAGGGGAAGAATGGCAAAAAAATAAGGTGTTTTTAAAAGAAAAAGTCCACCTCAAAAGGGATGAACTAATTTTTAAGATAATAGTTGCCGATTAGGTAGACAACACAATAGTAACAATGCTTCAAGCGATGGATAAAATAAAGTGATGCTTAGTTAATGGGAAAGCCAGCCTATCTTATTTTGTGTAAATAATCATTATTCAAAAACTGTTTTTTTACATCTTTCAAATCCCTTAAAATACTTGCGTCGAGGGACTTGCCAGCTGTTTCAAGGATAAATCCGCCAATCAATGACTCATTCACTACTGTTTCGAGGTCAATACTGCCCGTAGGGTTATCTTCCTTCACCTTTGTAAGGATGGCATTTTGTAAAGCATCCCCCATCGGAACGGCAGTGGTGATCTTTACTTTATGAATATTATTAATAACATTATACTGATCTACAAAAGCAGCCGCAATTTCTGGTAAATTCGTTTCCCTAGTCTTGGTGACCAATAATTTGATAAATGCAGAAGTCAATTCGCTTACCCTTTCTTTTGTGATCGACTCAATGATTTTCCCTTTGGAAGTTGGCTTGATGATTGGACTGCGCAACACCGCCAGAAAATCAGGATTGGATTTACAGATTCTTAATATGAATTTCATATCGCCATACACTGCATCTAACTGCTTTTGCTCAATGGCTAAATCAACGATACTTTTTGCGTACCTGGTTGCTAAACGTGGATTGATCATTTAATTGTAGAATTTGAAAATTAGAAAATTAGAAAATTGAAAACGGACGCTTACTGACACATTTCCGAATTTGCACATTTACTAATTCAGTTTCGCTTCTGTTGCCAATTGTTTGATATAAAGCTCCTGCTCATCTTTATTGCTTAGCTCGCGACGCAATATTTTTTCGCTAACTTCAATCACCAATGTACCTACTTGATTTTTAAGGTCGGTAATGGCAGCCATTTTCTGGTGATGGATGGTAACCTGGGCCTCGGCCACAATTTTAGCCGCCTGTGCCTTCGCCTCTTCCTTCGCCTCGCTAATCATCTTGTCTTTTATTTCTTTGGCCTCTTTTAAAAGCAATGCTCTTTCTTCCCGAGCTTTGATAAGAAATGCCTCGTTGTCATTTTTTAATTGCGACATTTCGAGCTTCACTTTTTCTGCTGAAGCAATGGATTCAGCAATATTTTGCTCCCTATCCGAAAGCCCTTTAATGATAGCAGGCCAGGCGAATTTTTTTAATAAAAAAAATACGATCAAAAAGGCCAATAATGTCCAAAGTAATAATCCTAAATCGGGTGTTAACAGTTGCATTTTTATACAATTAAAACTGAAAAATAATAATTTCCGAAAACTAACTATTTAAAACAGCGCAGTGGCAGATACCCAAGTGAAATGAATGGGACGCCTTGAAGCTGATAAAATCAATAATACTGCATCCTCCGTCCTGTACTTTGGATGCAGTAATGATGTGGGAAATGGTGATTACAATACCATTGCCAAAAATCCGATAATGATAGCGAACAATGCAGCACCTTCCACCAAAGCCGCAGCCAGGATCATGTTTGCACGGATATCATTAGAGGCTTCCGG
>CANJDY010000003.1 GCA_947472635.1 Chitinophagaceae bacterium | reverse complement strand
TTTTTTAGATGAAACTATATTTATCCGACCGGAAGATGCAGGTACATCAGAAAGTCCTACCTGGATTGAGTCTGCATCTGGAGAACAAGTTATAATCAGTGGGGGGATTCCCCTCAATCATTGGTCAAAATTAACAACTACTATTGCAGGGTTGGCTAAGCCAGCTATTGGGAAAATTTGGGTAGCCGATGTACCCTTGTTGGATAGTAGGGATTTTGAATTCAGGCAACTTTGGGTGAATGATGCTAAAGCAATAAGAGCGAAGGATGAAAATGGTGATCAAATGAACCGCATCCTTTCCTGGAATAAAAAAGAGCAGACCTGCTGGATACCTACTCCCAGAATGAATTTAAAAAATTGTTCATTTCTTGAAATGATGATTCATCAATGGTGGGCAACTGCTATCTTACGAATCAAGTCTTTTGATGTGCATGGAGATAGTACGAAGCTAAGTTTTTATCAACCAGAAAGTCGTATTCAAAGCGAACATCCATGGCCCGCACCATGGATTTCAAAAGAGACGGGTAATTCACCCTTTTATTTGATGAATGCACTGGCTTTACTGGATGAGCCTGGTGAATGGTATTTGGATATTGCAAAACATAAAATCTATTATTGGCCACGAAATGGCGAAAATTTATTGACTGCTAAGGTAGTTGCACCTTCCATTGAAACATTGGTGAAAATTGAAGGATCCATCGATGATCCCGTTTCAAATATTTATTTTAAGGGAATTTCTTTTCAACATACTAGCTGGTTGCGTCCTTCCAAATACGGTCATGTACCTCACCAAGCAGGTATGTATATGCTAGATGCGTATAGATTAAAGCAGCCGGGTACACTAAATAGTAAAACATTGGAAAATCAGGCATGGGTAGGCAGGCCTGCTGCTGCAGTGCAGGTTTCTTTCGCTGATAATATCGGATTTGAATATTGTCAATTAACGCACCTCTCCTCAACAGGTTTGGATTATAAGAAAGCAGTTCATACAAGTTATGCTAAAGGGAATTTGTTCAAAGATATTGGTGGTACAGCGATATTGGCGGGTGTATATTCCGATGAAGCTACTGAGATTCATTTACCTTATCATCCAACGGATGTAAGGGAAGTTTGTGATAAAATATTAATTAGTAACAATTTTGTTACCAATGTTGCGAATGAAGATTGGAGTTGTGTGGGAATTGGTGCTGGGTACATGAGTAATGCTACGATTGAATACAATGAAATTGAAGATGTTGCTAATACCGCTATCAGTATGGGTTGGGGATGGAGTCCTATGGCCAATGCAATGAAAAATAATAAAATCATTGCAAATAAAATACATCATTTTGGAAAACATAATTATGATTGTGCAGGTATATATACCTTGAGTGCACAGCCTAATTCTTTTATATCTGAAAATTACATCGATAGTATATACAAGGCTCCCTTTGCTCATTTACCAACTCATTGGTTTTATCTTTATACGGATGAAGGGTCTTCCTATATTACAGTAAATAACAATTGGACCCCCTCGCTTAAATATCTGCAAAATTCCAATGGGCCTGGTAACCAGTGGATTCATAATGGTCCGATGGTTGCTGAAAAAATAAAGCGGGAAGCGGGTTTGCAGTCAAGCTTCCAATGGCTTTTAAAAGACAAATCACTCATGATTAATCGGCTTGCTGTTAATGAAGAAAGAAGTGAGGTGATAGAATTAGTCGTTGAAGAAGGTCAAGCGATTGACCTAATAAAACTGAAAAGTATTTTACTCAAAAACAATATGGATACTACTGTTATTTATCAATGGAAAAATCATTGTGTACTATTTGGAAAGGTACAGGATGTAACAGTGCTGCAAGGAAGATTACAAAATAATTTTCCCCAGGCAACGGTAAAAGTTTATTATGACATGTTTTATCAATTCACTCGGAAGAATTGTTCTGATAAAAATAATGCACTCGAGTGGGATCATATTTTACTTACCGCCAATCTGGTGGCGGATGATAAATTGCAAAAGGAATATTTGAATTATCATGCTACTCAATTTGAAAAATGGCCAGCAGTTTCCCAAGGATTTTGTAATGCCAGTTTCCAACAGTTATTGATTTATAAACATGGTCGTCAACTGGTATTGGTAATCAGTATACCCAAAGGTGAAAGTTTGGATAAACTCAATCCAAAAACAATGGAAAATAATCCGAGGGTTGACGAATGGAATAAAATAATGAGTAAATACCAGGAGGGAATTAGCGGTACAAAGAAGGGAGAAACCTGGGTATTCCTAACTAAACCAAATTGAATAAAAAAAATGTAGCAATCGTTTTATAGCAATTAATAAATTTTCGACTGCGATTTTAAAAAATAGTAAAAATAAATTATATAGTGGCATTAAGCGTCCACATTTTTTAAGCAATCCATTTTAATTATAAATGAAGCAAACGAATCATCAATTTTTCGATTTCCTTGATTTTGATATTGATTTATCAAAAGAAGAAGGGGTGTCTAGACTTTGGAGGTCCTGTATGCCCATTGAAATAAAGAATGATGGAATGGGAATCGTGCTTACGGTTCCATTTCAGGCACAACTGCTGTCAAATGATATAGTGCCAGATCAAAGTATTCCAAGAAAGGAATATCAGGTTCATTTACGTGCTTATGGCGATAAGGTATTGCGTTTAAATGTAGGTTTTGGTGCAATTGTAAACGAACAATCACCTATGTTAACGATTACCGAAGAACTGTCGGAAACCAGTTTGTTGTTTAAAAAATTGGATGATTGTTGGCTAGTAGAAGATATTCAAGGAAAAATTAAAGCGAGAATAGATTTTTCTGAACCAACAATTGATTATTGGAGCGATTTACTTCCACCCCCAGTGGCAACTTTCCAGGCAAGTCTTTATCCTGATGGGGTAAAAGAAATTAAATTAAGTGGTCATGATCAGTTTTTCCCACGACGTGTTGATGCGATGTCGTTGGCTTTTATTGAAAGATTAGGGTCACCTAATTGTAGTACTATCTCTTTTCAAGCTAATGCGGATGAAAAATTTGTAGGTACTGGAGAAAGATTTTGCAAGATGGATTTAGCTGGCCATACTTTTCAATTAAAGAACCAAGATGGACAAGGTGTAAACAATAAAAGAACGTACAAAAATATTCCTTTCTATTTATCGAGTGAAATGTATGGTTTGTTTTTACATTCTTCAGCCTATTGTAAATTTTCTCTTGCTGATTTCTCTTCCCGTTCGGTTCAGTTATTAGTGGAAGAGCCAATCATTGATATCTTTTTAATTGCGGATGAAAATCCTGAAAAAATTATTTATCGCTATAAACAGTTGACAGGGTTTCCCCAGTTGCCACCCTTGTGGAGTTTTGGGATTTGGATGAGCCGAATGACTTATTTTTCGGAAGAGGAGGTGAATGAAATTTGCGCTAGATTACGAGATGAAGACTTTCCCTGTGATGTTATTCACTTAGATACCGGTTGGTTTAAAACAGATTGGCTTTGTGAATGGAAATTTAATCCAGAAAGATTTCCTGATCCAAAGAGATTTATTGCACGTTTAAAGAGTAATGGTTATCGGGTTAGCCTTTGGCAGATGCCTTATATTGCTGCAGAAGCTGCGCAATATGAAGAGGCAAAAGCCAATAAATATATGGGTATTAGAACCACGATAGCTGAGCAAGGGGGGTCAAATTTTAGCACATTAGATTATGCTGGCACAATAGATTTCACCTATCCAAAAGCGGTAGAATGGTATAAAAATTTATTAAGGGAACTTCTAGAAATGGGCATCTGTGCCATTAAAACTGATTTTGGAGAGGAAATCCATCTCGATGCCCAGTATCATTCTATGACGCCAGCATTGCTGAATAATATGTATGCCCTACTCTATCAAAAGGCAGCTTTTGAGGTAACAAAAGAGGTGACTGGTGATGGGTTGGTTTGGGCTAGAGCTGCATGGGCAGGTTGTCAACGTTTCCCCATTCATTGGGGTGGAGATGCTGCTGCTTCATGGGATGGAATGGCTGGTTCATTGAAAGGGGGCCTTCATTTAGGGTTATCTGGTTTTGGATTTTGGAGTCATGATGTACCAGGTTTTCATGGGGTGCCTGATTTTATGAACGCAGTAATCCCCGATGATCTGTACGTAAGGTGGACCCAGTTTGGTGTTTTCACCTCTCATATTCGATATCACGGAACCTCCAAACGTGAGCCATATCATTATCCGAAAATTGCAGATACGGTAAGGAAATGGTGGAAACTACGCTATGCCTTGTTACCCTATATTCTGGAGCAAAGTAAAAAAACTACCGATTCAGGATACCCTGTAGTAAGGGCTCTTTTACTGCAGCATCCATCAGATACAATGTGTTGGCATATAGATGATCAGTATTATTTCGGAGAAGATTTTTTAGTAGCACCTATCATGAACTCAGAAAATAAAAGAGATGTTTATTTGCCTGCTGGTAATTGGGTTAATTTTTTTACTGGGGAGCTATTTATCGGAAATTGTTGGCTAAAAAAGATGACAGTAGCACTAGAAGATATGCCCGTATGGGTAAAACAGGGGGCAACGATCCCATTATATCCGAATTCGGTGAGTTGTACAGATGAAATGGATTTGCAAAAGTCAATCAATGTTGAAATAAATACTGGTTTCAAAGGTATTTGGAAATGCCTTGAAGATTTCCAATGAGCATTTTTATATAAATACTGAATTAACAATAATTAAAAAATAAAATCCAATGATAACAGATGAACAACTGAAGCAATTTCACGAAGAAGGTTTTTGCATTGTTAAGAATGTAATTCCTCAAGAACTTTTGGAGCGTCTAAAAAACGAATGCCAACGATTTATTAAGGAAAAGGATGACGAGATGGATCGTAAAGGTGTAGAAGTGGATGAAATCAATCATAAGGGTAAACGATATTTTATCGCCTTACGATACAAAGATAGTAAGACCATGCAAGACCTTATTTTTGGAAAAGAATTGGAAGCAATTACTCGAAAAATTTTAGGTGATCAAGTCTACTTATTTTTAGAACAGTTTGTAGTAAAAGCAGCTGACAAGGGGATGACATTTTCTTGGCATCAAGATTCTGGGTATCTAGATTTTAAGCATCAACCCTATTTGTCTATTTGGTGCCCATTAGATGATGTAAATATTGAAAATGGTACCGTATATCTGTTGCCTTATAAAGATGCGCTTACAAAAGACCGTGTAGATCATGTATTACAAGAAGGAACCAATGATAAAATTGGCTATTTTGGTGACAATCCCGGTGTCCCTGCGATTTTAAATGGAGGGGATGTTGCATTATTTTCTAGTACTTGTTTTCATAGAAGTGGTTCTAATTCTACTAATAAATCAAGGAGGGTATTGCTTGTCCAATATTCTGCAGAGCCAATTTTAAAGAGTGATGGAACACCACTTTATTGGGCTGAGCCTTTTATTGAAAATGGCGCAAATATTAGTGCCTTCAAAGTTGGATAATGCAATGCGGCTATTAATTCTACAAGATGCTGGAATTTGGTTTAATTAAATAACAAATATATCCATATGAAAATATATGATCATTTAGGGACGTTAGATTTTGTAGTGGTTGGGATTTATCTATTGGTAATATTAGGTATTGGTTATTGGGTAAGTTTTAAGTCTACACGCTCCAATGATGAAAACTTATTTTTGGCTGGCAATTCGTTGAATTGGACCAGTATAGGATTTAATATGTGGGGTACAAATGTTGGCCCCTCTATGTTATTGGCTTTTGCTAGTATTGGCTATACTACCGGTATAGTTGCAGGGAATTTCGAATGGTACGCTTTCATTTTTTTGTTTTTATTGGCCATGGTTTTTGCCCCCCGTTACCTTGCATTTAAAGTAACGACCATGCCTGAGTTTATGGGTAACCGTTATGGAGATGGTACCCGGAATATATTGGCTTGGTATGCACTTATTAAAATATTAATTTCTTGGTTATCATTGGGATTATTTGCTGGAGGGTTTCTTGTTCGTCAGATTTTAGGTATTCCTATGTGGCAATCTGTAATCGCATTGGTATTATTTGCAGGATTGTTTGCATTTGCTGGCGGATTAAAAGCTATTGCGAAGGTCAATGTATTTCAGATGATACTACTCATTGCGGTATCATTGTTAATAACTATTATAGGAATTCATAAAGTAGGGGGCATTGCTGCTGTTTTTCACAAAGCTCCCCGAGAATATTGGAATCTTATTCGTCCGGCAAGTGATCCAAATTATCCTTGGTACGCAATTTTGTTGGGATATCCTGTTGCGGCTGTTGCCTTCTTTTGTACTGACCAGGCAATGGTGCAGTCCGTATTGGGTGCAAAAAATTTGGAACAGGGTCAGTTGGGTGTAGGCTTTATAGGCTGGTTAAAAATCTTGTCGCTTCCATTGTTTATTATTCCCGGAATTATCTGTTTTGAGTTGTATCCCAACTTAAAAGATCCCAGTGAGGCCTATATGACTTTGGTCACCAATATATTTCCTCCTGGCTTGAATGGTTTGGTGATTGTAGTGTTAATTGCTGTGCTTGTTGGTACGATAGGGTCTTCACTCAATGCCTTGAGTACTGTTTTTACCACAGATATTTATGTTAAAAAGATAAATCCAGCTGCTACCAATCAACAGATTATAAAAGTAGGTCGGCTATCAGTAATTGCTGGATGTTTATTTGCAATTTTAATGGCGGTAGCTATTGATAGTATTAAAGGGTTAAATCTTTTTGATGTATTCCAGGCTGTGTTGGGATTTATAGCACCACCTTTATCAGTTGTTTTTCTATTGGCCGTGTTTTGGAAACGGACTACCCGGATGGCAGTAAACTTTACATTATCGATTGGTTCAGCCATCAGTTTGGGGATAGGCGTATTGTATTTATGGGTATTTCCGGCTAAGCTATATACTGTTTGGCCGCATTATATGCTATTGTCATTTTTAATATTTGCATTATTATTCATCATTGCAGTAGCCCTTTCTTTAATTGATCAAAAACCGATTACTGCAAATGTTATTGACAAATCAACTATAGCCAAGCCTACCAAACTGGTGTGGAGAGTATGGATTGCATTAATTATTGTGATGATAGGATTATATATTTTCTTTAATGGATTTTAATTGAACATTTAAAGAAAATCGAAATCAGTGGAGCAAATTTTTATTATTAAATAGATAAACTGAAAATTGAATGATAAAGAACACCAACGATGGAAGTAGTAATCCTCCTTCATTGCGTTTGGACATTAATTATTTTACCTGTGATAACCTTCCCGCATTTTCTATTGGTCCTAAGGGAAACGATAGGGATAAGCATGATGCAATTGCTAAAGTAGGTTTCAAAGGTGTACAAGATGGTGATCCAGTATTTTGTCGAGAATTTGGTTTACAGCTAACCGCACATGCAAGAGTTAACAAGGTTGGGGACTTAGCTGATTTACTACCTAGATGGAAAGACTTGAATTACAATTGTGCTACGATTCATCTTGGATGGGGAATCGAATCAGATAAACAAATCGATGCTTTGGTGAGTGATGTGTTAGAACGTTCTGAAAAATATGATTTTCCAATATATATAGAAACACATAGGGCAACAGTAACACAAGATATGTATAGGACAGTTGAATTGGTAAAACGTTTTCCTGAAATCAGGTTTAATGGTGATTTTTCTCATTGGTATGCTGGTCAGGAAATGGTGTATGGTGATATTGAAACTAAGTGGGATTTTATAGCTCCCATTTTTGATCGGGTGAGGTTTGTTCATGGCAGAATAAGTAATCCCGGCTGTATTCAAGTGGATGTAAATATCGACGAAAATCTTAGTTATGTTCAGCATTTTAAGGAAATGTGGACCAGGTCATTTATAGGATTTTTAAAGACTGCTGGTCCAGGAGATTATATCAGTTTTACAGTAGAATTGTTAAAAGCGGATATTTTTTATGCCCGTACCTTTAAAAACATCAATTTTATAGAGCAAGAAGAAGGGGATCGTTGGAAACAGGCGATTCTATATCAAAAAATTATTAAGGATTGCTGGGAAACTGCATTATTGCGGCTACAATAAATTCGGATTATTGCGGATGTTATTTGAGATTTTAGTTAGTTTACAATAATGGAGAGTTGCCAATTTTAAAAAGTATTTTACAAAGAAACCAATAAAAAAAGTTCCCGCTTAGAACAAATAAATATTTATATGAATCAGAAACCGGCCCATTCAATTTCGACGCGTTATTTTAGCCTTGTCTTTGTCTGTTTATTTTCGTTAGTCATTCCGTCTTTAGCACAGCAAGCAACTTGGATATGGTATCCAGGCGATTTTGAAATTTCGCTGAATAATAAGATGCAGAATCGGCGCACTGATAGAAATACTTTTTTTCCTCCCTTTTGGAAAATGGATGCGCATTACGTTCTGATGGATTTTCATAAAGTAGTTGATTTGAAAGTGCCAGAAGAAGTTACAGTATATACAGAAGGCACCTTTACTCTTAAATTGGATGGGACTGCTTTTGAAACAGGTGTTAATAAAATAACTGTTCCTGCTGGTAAACATAAATTGAATGTAAAGGTCTGGAACCAGGCTACTGTACCTGCAGTTTTTGTTCAGGGGAAATCAATTGTTTCCGATGCTAGCTGGCTGGTAACTTTTGAAGACAAAGAGTGGATAGATGAAACCGGCAAAACATCTGATATTACCGCAACAAAATGGTTGAATGCCGGAAGCTGGAATTTTAATGATCCTAAAAAATTACCTTCTGCATTTAAATTACCAACAAAAGCCATGAGTGCAGTGTCTGTAGTAAAAAATAACAACAGCTTATTGCTTGATTTTGGTAAAGAAACCTTTGGATTTGTAAAATTACACGGTATAAAAGGAACAGGTAATATAGCGCTGTATTATGGTGAATCAAAGGAAGAAGCTTTGTCTGCTGATGAAGCGATGACACTTGACCGCCTTTCGTTTGCCAAGCCGATAAAAACGGATTCTACAATGGTTTTATCCAAGGCATTTAGATATGTAAATATTGTTTCTGAAGGTACAATCTCTATTGATTCTGCTAGTATGTTGTACGAATTTGCAGATATAAAGGAGCGGGGAAGTTTTAACTGTTCTGATAATGAAATCAACAAAATTTACTCCGTCGCTAAATATACATTGGCATTAAATACGCGTGAGTTTTTTATTGATGGAATAAAGAGAGACCGTTGGGTTTGGAGTGGCGATGCTTACCAGAGTTATCTGATGAATTATTATGCAGCATTTGATAATCCAACAGTTACTCGTACAATGCTTGCATTAAGGGGAAAGGACCCTGTTACGAGTCATATCAATACTATTCTCGATTATACTTTTTACTGGTTCATCAGTATGTACGATTATTATTTGTATACGGGCGACAAGAAATTTCTGGAGCAGGTTTATCCACGAATGCAAACAATGATGGATTATTGCATTAGTCGCCGAAATAAAAATGGCTTGGTAGAAGGTTTATCTGGAGACTGGACATTTATTGATTGGGCAACTGGTTTAAGTAAAAAGGGAGAAATAAGTTTCGAGCAAATGTTGTTTGCTCGTAGCCTTGAAACAATGTCGGTTTGTGCGGATATTGCCAATGATCCTACGAATGCAGCATTCTATAAAAAGCAAGCCGCTGAACTAAAGCAAAAAATATTCTCCATTTATTGGAATGACCAAAAACAGGCCTTGGTCCACAGCTACGTAAATGGTAGGCAAACTGAAAACGTAACCCGCTATGCCAATATGTTTGGCATTTTCTTTAATTATTTTACAGAAGAACAAAAACTAGCAGTTAAAAAGCATGTCCTTTTAAATGATTCTATCCAGAAAATAACTACTCCGTATATGCGCTTTTACGAACTGGAGGCATTGTGTGCAATGGGGGAGCAACCTTATGTATTAGGAGAGATCAAGGCTTACTGGGGTGGAATGCTAAATCTTGGCGCTACCTCATTTTGGGAAGAGTATAATCCTACTAAAAATGGGACTGAGCATTTGGCTATGTATGGTAGAAAGTTTGGGAAAAGTCTTTGCCATGCTTGGGGGGCAAGCCCTATATACTTATTGGGTAAATATTATTTGGGAGTAAAACCAACATCGCCAGGCTATAATACCTATTTAGTTGAACCAAATTTGGGTGGTCTTAAGTGGATGCAGGGTAAAGTGCCTACCCCCGATGGTGACATCGAATTGTATGTGAGTACTAACCAAGTAAAAGTAAAAGGTGTTGCTGGGATAGGAACTTTGCACATAAAGTCTAGAACAAAACCTACTGGTGCAACTACAAAAGATTTAGGTAATGGTATGTTTGAAATTACGATTGATGCAAATAAAGAATATACCATTTCTTACCAGCAATAAATTGACAGGGAATGACTAAAATTTCGCACTATAGCGTGTATACCGCAAAGGCAATATTACCTAAGCCAATTTCGGATGCTACACATACTTTGACTGAAATTTCCTTTATTGTATTAAGGCTTCAGACGGAAGCTGGTATTATTGGAGAATCTTATTTACTTAGTTTTCAATATAGTGCAGGTGCTATTGCTGGCGCCTTGAAAGATGCAGGTGAGCAAGTAATTGGGGCCAATATTTTTGATACTGTTAAAGTTTTTGAAAAGTTAAATAATACCAATGAATATTTTGGTCAGGAGGGGGTCAATCGCTGGGCCCAAGGTGCTGTTAATATTGCGATGTGGGATGCTTGGTGTAAATATTTGGGTCAGCCAATTTGGAAAGTTTTGGGTTCATCAAAAACAGAAATTCCCATTTATGGAAGTGGCGGTTGGATATCTTACAGCATTGAAGAATTAGTAGATGAAGTAAGTAATTACAAAAAAAGAGGTTTTAAAGCGGTTAAAATTAAGGTTGGTAAACCAGATTGGAAAGAAGATTTGGAGCGACTTAAATTAGTTAGGGAAGCGGTAGGAAATGATATTAATATTATGATGGATGCCAACCAAGGAATGACAGTTCCAAATGCATTGGCATTGGCCAGGGCGGTCAGAGATTTGAATATACAATGGTTTGAAGAGCCCATTGATCATACAGATTTTGAAGGATATAAATTGCTTAGAACACAAGCGGGCATTTCATTGGCAATGGGGGAGCGGGAGTATTCCACTTTGCCTTTAAGGGAATTATTGCAGCGCAATGCGATCGATATCTGGCAACCAGATATTTTGCGGCTAGGTGGGGTGGAAGCTTGGCGCAATAGTGCCGCTTTAGCTGATAGTTTTAATATACCTGTATTGCCTCATTATTATAAGGACTACGATATACCATTGTTGTGTACTATTTCAAATGGTGTTGGCGCGGAAAGTTTCGACTGGATTGATCCTTTGATAGATCATCCATTGGACATTATAAATGGAATGGCAACACCTCATGATCGTGCTGGATGGGGTTTTAGTTTTAAAGATAAATTTTTAACTGAAATTTAGTTAATCATACGGAAGTTATTTTTTGAATTTACTATTTGTAATATCAGTTTATCAAAGGTATAAAAATGAGTAGCACTTAAAATGTAAAAATGAATAGAATTGTATCCATATTATTTCTGGTTGTTTTTGCGACGTCTTTAATCGCTCAGACAAGTCTTGTTAATACAAGCGGTAGTAAATATGCTAAACTATCAGGTGTAGGTATCAGCGATGTAAAATGGACAAAAGGATTCTGGGCGGAAAGATTTAAAGTCTGTAAGGATTCGATGGTACCTCATTTGTGGAATACTTATGCCAGTAATGATATTTGTTATGCTTTTCAAAATTTTAAGATAGCAGCATCTTTGGACACCGGTAAGTTTCGCGGGCCTTCATTTCATGATGGCGATTTTTACAAAACCTTAGAGGCTTTGGCAAGTATGTATGCTTCTACCAAAGATGAAAAATTAAACGCTATAATGGATCAAGCTATCTCGGTTATTGCTAAAGCGCAAAAGGAAGATGGATATATTTATACCAAGTCAATAATTGAACATCGTAAAAGTGGTCAGGTTGCCATGTTTAACGATAAGTTGAGTTTTGAAGCTTATAATTTTGGCCACCTGATGACAGCAGCTTGTGTTCATTTCCGAGCTACTGGTAAAAGGACGTTGCTAAACATCGCTATAAAAGCTACCGATTTTTTAATCGGGTTTTATAATTCAGCTTCACCAGAACAAGCCCGTAATGCAATTTGTCCGTCCCATTACATGGGTATAATAGAAATATTTAGAACAACGGGTGATAAAAAATACCTTGATCTAGTAAAAAAGCTTATTGATATGCGCGGCCTTTCTGAGGGCTCGGATGATAATTCTGATAGGGTTCCATTTAGGCAAATGAAAAAAGTTAATGGACACGCTGTACGGGCAAACTATTTATTTGCAGGTGTTGCGGATCTGTTTGCAGAAACTGGTGATTCAAGTTTATTGGCTACATTGAATTTGATGTGGGAGGATGTTGTTAATCACAAAATGTATGTTTCAGGTGGCTGTGGCTCATTATATGATGGGCTTTCATCCGATGGAATAACCTACAAGCCAGATTCTATTCAAAAAATTCAGCAGGCTTATGGAAAGGATTTCCAGTTGCCAAATAAAATGGCGCATAATGAAACTTGTGCAAATATTGGAAATGTATTGTGGAACTGGCGAATGCTTCAGTTAACAGGCGATACAAAATATGCAGATGTTTTGGAGTTGTCTTTGTACAATAGTGTATTAAGTGGTATAAGCTTGGATGGTAATAAATTCTTTTATACCAATCCTTTGGCAGCTTCTAAAGATTACCCGTACGACTTACGTTGGAGTGGTGGTCGCTCAAATTATATCAGTAAAAGCAATTGCTGTCCTCCTAATGCCGTCAGAACTATTGCAGAGGTAAATGACTATATGTATAGCCTATCGGAAAATGGATTATATTTTGATTTGTATGGAGGAAATCAATTGTCAACCCAATTAAAAGATGGATCTGCCATTGAGTTGGATCAGCAAAGCGGTTATCCCTGGAATGGGAATGTACTGGTTTCTATCAAAGCAGCACCGTTAGTAAACTATGCTCTTTATTTCAGGATTCCTGGGTGGTGTAAAAATGCTAGTATACGTATTAATGGCAAAATGGTTAACAGGAAATTAGCAAGTGGAAAATATGAAAAATTTGAACGTTTATGGAAGACTGGAGATAAAATAGTACTGGTCTTGGATATGCCGGTTACCTTACTAGAGTCCAATCCGCTGGTAGAAGAAACTAGAAACCAGGTAACGGTAAAGCGTGGCCCAATTGTATATTGTCTTGAATCGGTAGACTTTCCCAATCAGCCTATCACGGATGTAGTGATTCCGTCAACTATTAAACTTCAACCTGTAGCAATGAAAATTGATAATGCAGCTGTCTTGGCTTTAACCGGCGAAGCAAGGGTATTGCTACCTAATAATTGGAAAAATAAATTGTATAAGGAATTAAATGCCGTATCTAAATCTGTTACTATTAAACTGATACCTTATTTTGCTTGGGCCAATCGTGGGCAATCGGACATGACCGTTTGGATGCCATTGCAGCGGTAGTGCCGATAAAGGCTCTCAGTTAAAAAAGGTTTTTAAAAAATATATGGAAAGAAAGAATGATACAGGTGATTAAATTATGTATGATGTTATCAAAATGGAGGTAAATTAAAATGGAGAGAATTACAGCAACCTATTATATTGAAACTCCTTTTGCAGCCGAAGCGGCAGCGCAGGTGCTTGCGGGAGAGCAGTCCTCAGGCACTTTCGTGCCAGTACCTGGTGAAACGGAAGCGTTAAAAGCACGTTTCGCTGCTAGGGTTGAAAGCGTTCACCATATTGAAACTGTTGACTATCCTGCTATTCCGGGAGCTATAAGTAAAACTGGTAAGTACCATCGTGCGATGGTGAAAATATCTTGGAGCATTGAAAATATGGGATATAATTTGCCAGTTTTGCTTTCTACCTTGCAAGGGAATTTGTATGAAATAAAACAATTTACCGGGTTAAAATTAATGGATATTGAATTGCCAGCTTCATTTGGCCAACAGTACCAAGGGCCTGCTTTTGGTATTGAAGGGTGCAGGAAATTAGCCAGTGTAAAAGATAGGCCATTGATTGGAACAATTATAAAACCTTCGCTCGGACTTTCTATTCAACAAACTGCTGAAATTGTTCAAAAATTAGCAATTGCCGGAATTGATTTTATTAAAGATGATGAACTACTGTCTTCATCAGCCAATTCAAATTTTAATGATCGGGTTGACGCTGTTATGGATGTACTAAATCAGCATGCTAATGATACCGGAAAGCAAGTAATGTTTGCTTTTAACATTAGTGGCGAAATGGATGAAATGATGCAGCGCTACGACAAAATTGTATCTAGGGGTGGGAATTGTGCCATGCTAAGCATTAATAGCGTTGGGTTATCGGCTGTAAAAAAAATATGCGATCAACGCCAGCTAGCAATTCATGGGCATCGTAATGGCTGGGGAATGTTGAGTCGCCATCCATTGCTCGGAATTGATTTCAAAGCCTATCAAAAAATATGGCGGCTTTCTGGGGTTGACCAATTGCATGTAAATGGAATAGAAAATAAGTTTTGGGAAACGGATGATAGCGTAGTCAATTCTATCGAATCATGTTTAACGAAAATGTACAGTCATGCAACTGTCTTGCCAGTTGTTTCTTCAGGACAGTGGGGTGGACAAGCATTTGAGACTTATCGAAGAACTAAAACTATTGATCTTTTATACATGGCAGGTGGCGGTATTATGGCTCACCCAATGGGTCCAGCAGCAGGTGTTATAGCCTTGCAGCAGGCATGGTCAGCAGCAGTTGATGGGCTTAGTTTGGAAACTGCAGTTACGTTATATCCGGAGTTTGCAAAATCAGTTGAAAAATTTGGTAATAAATAATAACGTGAAAACAATTCAGAAAATATTATTGGCTTTCTATGGGGATGATTTTACTGGCTCTACTGATTCATTGGAGTTTTTAAGTCGTGCGGGTGCTAAAACGGTTTTATTTATTGAACCACCCACCTCAGCTCAACTTTTCATGTATCCTTGGTTGGATGCATATGGTGTAGCAGGAATGAGTCGTTCCTTAACTCCCTTGCAAATGGAAGAAATCTTATTGCCTGCCTTTGAAATGATTTTGCAATCCGAAGTACAACATGTACACTATAAAACCTGTTCCACCTTTGATTCATCGCCTACTATTGGAAGTATCGGTAAGGCAATAGATATTGGGGTAGCTGTTTTTACTAATCCAATCGTTCCCTTATTGGTTGCAGCACCTACACTTGGTCGTTATTGTTTGTTTGGTAATTTGTTTGCCCGAATGGGTATTGGCAGTAATGGGGAAATTTATCGGTTAGATAGACATCCTTCCATGAGTCAGCATCCAGTTACTCCTTCGGACGAAAGTGATCTTCGGCTCCATTTGGCAAAGCAAACTAGAAAAAAAATAGGGCTAATTGATATCCTTCAATTAGAAAAGGGGATAGCGGAGTTGAATGAAAATAATGCGACTGCTGACATTGTGTTAATTGATGCTTTGTACGATGAGCAGTTATTAAAAATTGGCGCTTGGATTGATGCGCAGCGCAAAAAGGATATGCCTTTGTTTTCTGTTGGATCATCTGCAATCGAAGTATCGTTGGGTAAAATATGGAATAAAAAGCAATTACTGCATCCTGTTACTGATTGGCTTCATCCTGGTAAGGCTTCTTCCTTATTGGTGCTTTCAGGAAGTTGTTCGCCCGTTACTGCTGCTCAAATTATATGGGCTAAGGCTAATGGTTTTTGTGAAGTGATTTTGGAGCCCATTGTATTCAGTAAATCAGCGGAGCTGTTGTTGGAGCCTTTTATAACAGTCGTTACTGATTTTATTCAAAGGGGAATGAATGTGATTGTACATACAGGGGATAAGCAGCCTGCTAATTTACCCTCCAAACTTGTTGGGACTGCCCTTGGATTGATTGCCAAGGAGATTGTGATCAAGGAAGGTATTCAGCGGGTATTGATTGCTGGAGGTGATACTAGTAGCTATGCTGCTAGGGCAATGGATATCTTGGCTGTTGAAATGATTGCTCCCCTTGTACCAGGTTCACCTCTTTGTAAAGTGATTTCAGAAAATAAAGCTATTAATGGATTGGAAGTCAATTTTAAGGGTGGACAGGTGGGTAACGAAAATTATTTTGAAGAGGTTTTAAATGGGGAAGTCCGGTTCTAGTGTACTGGTAATTTTTTTGAAAAAGATATTTATTTAATTAACACGATCACCATAAAAAATAATTTATGCAGCAAAAAACATTGGGTCTTATTCACACATCTGCCACCTTGGTGCCTGTTTTTGCAGAATTGTGCAATCATTATTTACCCAACATAAAAGTATTTAACATCGTAGATGACAGTCTGATTAAAAATGTAATTGCCTGCAATGAACTAACGCCAGCTACGGCTAGGAGAGTGGTTAACTATGTGGGTTCAGCAGAATTGGCCGGCGCAGATTATATTTTAGTTACTTGTTCTTCTATTGGAACAGCAGTGGAAACGGCCGCTTCATTAACCAATGTACCAGTAATTAGAGTTGACCAGCCCATGGCCGATCTGGCGGTGCAAACCGGAAAAAGAATTGGTGTAATTGCTACCCTGTCTACCACCTTGCAGCCAACTTCTGATCTGGTAAGGCGAAGGGCTTTGTTTGCCCAAAAAGAAATCGAATTAACGGCTGTTCTATGCAAGGGAGCCTTTGAAGCGTTGATGAGTGGTAATACAATCGCCCACGACGCTATGGTGGCAGAAGCCTTGGGCGAACTTGTTAAAAAAGTAGATGTGATTGTTTTGGCTCAGGCTTCAATGGCAAGGGTAGTGGATAGTTTATCGATAGCACAAAAAAGTATACCAATATTGGCTAGTCCAACAATTGCCATTCAATACTTGGCAACATTATTATAACCCATGAAAAGAACAACCCAACTATTTTTATTAATCAGCGGCTTTGCAGTAATTGGAATGCTGATTGGTATTTATTTACATCAGGTAACCTTCTATAAATCTTTTGCTATTCTGGCTGCCGTTAGTTTGTCCATTGGATTGGGGGCTATCCCATCATTAAGGAATTATCGTTATACAGCTTGGATTATAGCTGCAGTAGTTGCGGGTATGATGTTTCCTGCAGCCTTTTCAAAATGGGGTTCTTTCGACCTAAGAAATAAATGGATGATACTCGCTGTTATTCAACTAGTGATGTTTGGAATGGGAATTCAAATGAGTTGGAAAGATTTTTCGGGAATAGCTCAAACAGGCAAAGGTGTTGCCATTGGACTGCTTTGTCACTTTTCAGTAATGCCTTTAATGGGTTGGTTATTAACCAAACTATTTCATTTTGAACCCGAGATAGCGGCAGGCATCATTTTAATCGGGTCCTGTTCGAGTGGCTTGGCATCTAATGTGATGGTATACTTGGCTAGAGCTAACTTGGTATTGTCTGTTATTGTAACTGCAATGGCTACCATGGCTGCCCCCTTTCTTACTCCTTTATTAATGAAGTTGCTGGCAGGCACTTTAATAAAAATTGATTTTGTAAATATGATGATGGAAATAATTAAAATTGTGATTGTACCCATCTTTGCTGCACTCTTACATGACTATTTAAAAACAGCTACTAAAGAGGGTAAAAAAATCATTCATGTTGTATTGATCATCGCCATTGTGTGGCTACTATTATTGCCATTTGGAAGCTGGACTTTGCTTCAATCAGTTATTGCATCATCGGCCTTACTTCAATCAATTGAAATGGGCAACTTCCTCTTAGGTGCAGTCATAGTGGGGGTATTGTATCATTCACTTTCTAAGCGCTTTAATCAATTAGATACCATTATGCCCTATTTTTCCATGATTGGAATTATCTATTTTACCACCGTAACAACTGCAGCTGGGCATGATAATTTACTGAATGTGGGGTTGCTTTTATTTGTGGCATCGGTCATACACAATGGAGCGGGTTACTTCTTTGGTTACTGGTTGAGTCGCTTATTTAAATTAAACAGAGCGGATGCTAGGACAATTGCATTTGAAGTAGGTCTACAAAATGGTGGTATGGCATCTGGCTTGGCAGGAGGAATGGGAAAGTTAGGTAGCGTGGGGCTTCCAGCAGCAGTTTTTAGTCCATGGATGAATATCTCCGGTTCTATTTTGGCCAATTACTGGAGAAAAAGACCGGTGGCTGATTTTATTTTGGAAAAAGAAAAAGAATAATTTTTATATTTTTTGGATGAAGAAGTTATGAATTAGCAGTCGGATATTTAAAAATGGGAAGTTGGTATCTTTTGTTGATTTAGCTGAAAGGGATGGGAAAAATTAGTATTATTTTTTAAGGTTTATAAATGAATAAAATTATTTTAAAAGGAATTACTTGGGGCCACAGCAGGGGAATTACGCCCTTGCTTGCTTTTTCACAAAGATTTTCCGAATTGAATCCTGGTGTAGAAGTACAATGGACAAAAAGAACTTTGCAAGAGTTTGCTGAATTCCCAATTGAAAAGTTAACGGAACAATATGATCTCTTAATCATTGATCATCCTTGGGTGGGCTGTGCAGCTGCAACCAATGTTGTTTTACCTTTGGAGCAGTTCCTTTCAAAAGAATACCTGCAGGACCAGTTGGATAATTCGGTAGGCTATTCCCACCAGAGTTATCAGTATAACCAGCACCAATGGGCCTTGGCCATTGATGCTGCTACGCCTGCTGCAAGCTACCGTGCTGATTTATTTTCAAAAAATAACGTTCCTATACCTCTGACTTGGGCTGATCTGATTCAATTGGCAAGCATGGGGAAAGTTGCTGTGCCTGCCATCCCCATCGACTTGTTGATGAATTTTTATATGTTTTGCATCGCCAATGGGGAAACTCCATTTTTAACTGACAATGAAGTGGTGGATTTGGATACCGGTAAAGCTGCTTTACTTATGATGCAAGAATTATATTCGCTTGTGGATAAAAAAATGTTTGAGCTTAATCCTATAGGGGTGGCAGAATTGATGACAAGTTCGGATAATTATTGGTATTGTCCATTCGCTTATTGCTATTCAAATTATTCGAGAGTTGGCTTTGCAGAAAATATACTCTTATATGCAGATATGGTTCAGGTCAACAATATCCCTTTGCGATCTACTATCGGTGGGACAGGATTGGCTGTATCCGCTTTCAGTAAGCATAAAGATATGGCAATAAGGTTTGCGGCTTCTATTGTTTCCCCAATATGCCAATCTACCCTTTATGTGGAAAATGGAGGACAGCCTGGTCATAAGGCTGCTTGGACTAGTCGAAAAAATAATTTGCTTTGCAATAATTTTTTTGACATCCTTTTGCCCGTAATGGAAAATGGCTTTATTCGGCCTAGATATAATGGGTACTTGTATTTTCAGGATCATGCAGGGAATCCCATTCAGCATTACTTATTGCACGGGGGAAATCCTGAGAATGTTTTAAAAGAAATAAATTATTTATATAATAAAAGTAAATCCAGCCTTCAATAATTAGTATGAGTCATTTACCATTAAAAGGATTAACTGTGCTAGAATTCAGCCAGTATTTATCAGGGCCTTCGGCAGGTCTTCGTCTTGCGGACCTGGGTGCGAGAGTAATCAAAATTGAGCGTCCAAAGGTGGGTGATGCATGTCGTCAATTGGCAATCAAGGATCTTTGGGCCGATGATGGAAGTAGTTTATTATTTCACACCATCAATCGTAATAAAGAAAGTTTTTCGGCAGATTTAAAAAATTCGGATGATTTGCAATGTGTAAAAAAACTTATCAAGGAGGCGGATGTGGTAATACATAATTTCAGGCCTGGTGTAATGGAAAAAATTGGCCTTGACTATGATTGCGTAAAATTAATCAATGCAAAGATTATTTATGCAACTGTTTCCGGTTTTGGTAATGAAGGTCCTTGGAAAGATAGACCAGGACAAGATTTATTATTACAATCTCTATCTGGGCTGGTGTATACAAGTGGGAATGAAAAGGATAGTCCTATTCCTTTTGGGATTGCCATAGCTGATATAATTTGCGGAGCGCATTTGGTACAAGGGATTTTAGCCGCACTGGTTCGCCGGCAAAAAAAAGGAGTGGGGGCATTAATTGAATTAAGTTTGTTGGAGTCGTTACTTGATTTTCAATTTGAATTACTTACTACCTATTTCAATGGCAAACAATTACCAAAGCGAAGTGCTGAAAATAATGCCCATCCCTTATTGAGCGCACCCTATGGGATTTATTCTACCCTTGATGGTCATATTGCCATCGCAATGGCCAATATTCATTTGCTTGCCTCAACACTTCATTGTGAAACTTTAGCCGCCTTTCCTTTGCAAGAAGCATTCAGCAATCGGGATGAAGTGAAAATAATTCTTTCAAAGCATCTTGCTTCCCAAGCTTCTACCTATTGGGTAGAAAAATTGCATGCTGCCAATATCTGGGCAATGGAAGTGCTTGATTGGAGTAAAATAAAAGAACATCCCGCTTATAAAATTTTGCAAATGGAACAGACTGTAAAGACGGCAAATGGAAAGGAAATGATTACTACCCGCTGCCCAATTAGAATCAACGGTCAAAGATTGTTTTCCAGTTCTCCTGCTCCACAATTGGGAGCAGATAATAATAAACTAATTGAAGAATTTTCATTAAAAAATAGCGCATGAATTTATTAGAAGACTTAGTGGTGATCGATTTTAGTCAGTTTTTATCAGGTCCATCAGCAGGGCTGCGGCTAGCTGATATGGGAGCACAGGTAATCAAAATTGAGAAACCTTATGTAGGCGATGTTTGTAGGGAATTATATGTTTCTGATGTAATGATTCAGGGAGAATCTACTATTTTTCATGCTATCAATCGAAATAAAAAAAGTTATGTAGCCGACCTTAAAGTTAAAAATGATTTACTGAAAATAAAACAATTGATTGCAAAAGCAGATGTTTTGATTCATAACTTCCGTCCAGGTGTAATGGATCGATTGGGGCTGAGTTATACAGTAGTAAAAGCGCTAAATTCATCTATTGTGTATGCATCCATCAGTGGTTATGGTAATGAAGGCCCCTGGAAGGATCTGCCCGGTCAGGATCTTTTGTTGCAAGCGGCTTCCGGAATGACCTGGCTTTCTAATGATAGTAACAGTATGCCTACTGCAATGGGGGTGGCGGTTGTAGACATTCTTGCTGGAGCTCATCTTACACAGGGAATTCTAGCTTCCTTGTTTGAGCGGGCTATCAAAGGCGAAGGAGCTTTAATAGAAGTCAGTTTGTTTGAAAGTGCGCTTGATTTTCAGTTTGAAGTATTGACCTGTTTTTTAAATGATAGTAACCAACTCCCTGTTAGAAGTGCAGTAAATAACGGGCATGCCTATATTTCTGCTCCCTATGGAATTTATAAAACTAGCGATGGTCATCTTGCCCTTGCAATGGGTAATATTGTTGAATTGGCTGAATTGCTAAATTGTAAAGCACTTCAAGGATATTCAGATAGCAAAAATTGGTTTATTTTAAGGGATGAAATAAAAGTCATTCTGGCAGCACATTTACTTTCCCAATCCACTGAGTTTTGGCTGTCTGTTTTGATTCCTGCCGATATTTGGTGTTCGGATGTATTGAATTATGGGCAATTGATACAGGAACAGGGGTATAAACAATTAAATATGGAGCAGTTAGTTACTACTAGTTACGGATTAAATATTTTAACCACCCGTTGTCCAATCAGAGTTGATGGCCAAATCTTAACTTCGCCAATAGGGGCGCCAAGTTTAGGTGAACACAATGAATTTATTGATCAGCAATTTTTAATTTAGCATAAGGATGTTGAACGGTCATGTTAGATATTTCAGTCTAGGTAAATAGATTGCTGATTAGCCATCGAAAGCTTTTTTGGAATGGATCTTCTTTACTAACTTGTTGATTAAGGTT
Organism: Chitinophagaceae bacterium; assembly: GCA_947472635.1. The sequence continues at coordinate 11,930 of CANJDY010000003.1, read as the reverse complement.
TTTTTAAAATATACGATTGTATGCACAAAAGAATCATTGATACCCATGTTCATATTTGGGATTTTACTAGGGCTAGCTATGATTGGTTGAAAAATGATCAATCAATTTTAAATCGTTCCTATTCTATTGCTGAATTTGATACAGTACGCCAACAAGTCGGTCTTACAGAAGTTGTCTTGGTTCAGGCCGCTAATAATTTTGAAGATACCGACCTTATGCTAGAAGTTGCTGCTAATAATGATTGGGTAACTGGTGTGGTGGGATGGTTACCTTTAACGGATCCAGCACAAACTTTACAAGTTCTACAAAATAAATATCTCGGCAATCTGTATTTTAAGGGAGTGAGGCACTTAATTCACGATGAACCGGATGCTAGATGGTTATTGCAGGATACTGTTATTGAAAGTTTACAAATATTGGCTGGGTATCATTTACCCTTCGATGTGGTAGGTATTTTACCCTCTCATATTGAAACTGTTCTTGAAGTGGCCAGTAAAGTTCCGGATTTAAAAATGGTATTTGACCATCTCAATCAACCCCCCATTCATAGCCAGCAAAAATTTGGCCGTTGGGGTGAATTGATGATGCATGCAGCCAAGCTCAGCAATTTTCATATGAAAATATCGGGGCTTGGTACAACTTGTAATCTTCAAAATAACTGGTCGGCTAACGATATTAAGCCTTATATTGAATTCGCATTGGATACTTTTGGTGTTGAAAGATGCTTTTGTGGGGGGGACTGGCCGGTATCTTTATTGGCTGGAAATTTTGCCCATACCTGGATGGTTTATCAAGAAGTGATTGGCTCGTTATTAAATGAAGCGGATCAGGAGAAAGTTTTTTATACCAATGCTCAGAAATTTTATCAATTGTAAAGTGAATATTTTATATCAGCCCATATTGCCGATTACCAGCCAGCCCATTATTATAATTGGTGCAAGTGGCATCGTCAAAGATGCTCATCTTCCTGCTTATAAAAAAGCAGGGTTTACGGTGTTGGGGATTACCAACAGAACCAAGTCTAAAGCCGATCTTTTGGCGCAGCAATTTAATATTTCCAACGTATATGATACTGTTGGGGATGCGGTTAAAAATGCTCCCTCCAATACAGTCTTCGATATTACCATTATGCCCGACCAGTTTATTGAAACCCTCAGGCAATTACCAGATGGCGCAGCTGTACTGATTCAAAAGCCAATGGGTGATTATTTTTCGCAGTCTGCCGAAATATTGGAGCTTTGTAGAGAAAAAAAATTAGTGGCTGCCATCAATTGCCAGTTGCGATTTGCACCATTTGTTAGCGCAGCTAGGTGGTTAATTGAGCAAGGGATGATTGGAGAATTATTTGATATGGAAGTGCGTGTAACCGTCAATACCCCCTGGGAACTTTTCCCCCATGTGATGGTTCATCCTCGATTGGAAATTCAATACCATAGCATTCATCATATTGATTTGATTCGCTCTTTTTTGGGTGATCCAATATCGGTAATGGCTAAAACATTGAAGCACCCCGCAAAAACATTATCTTCTACCCGTTCCACCATTTTATTGGATTACGGTGATACGGTACATGCAGTAATTAATACCAACCATGATCATATCTTTGGCCCTGCACATCAAGAAAGTTTTATCAAGTGGGAGGGCACAAAAGGTGCTATAAGAGCGAGAATGGGACTTTTAATGGATTATCCAAATGGTGTAGCCGATGATTTTGAATATTGTATTTTACAGGATGCGAGTGAGCCAAAATGGGAAAAATTGCCATTGGAAGGCTCATGGTTTCCCGATGCATTTATCGGTACCATGGCAAGTTTGATGTGTTACAAGGAAGGCTCCTCGGATAAATTGCCAACAGGAGTGGAGGATGTGATTAAAACCATGGCAGTGGTGGAAAGTGCCTATATTTCAAGTGACAAGGGAGGGGTAGTGGTAGCGGAACGTTTTAAGTAATGGTTAATTATTGTGATGGGAGCAAGGTAATCACAGTGAATGAACATTTTTTTAGTTAAATTATTTTGTAGTATCGAATTATCTTAAAATTTACAAATCCAACATGCATATTCAATCTACTTTTTTTGAAGACTATGAAGTCAATAGCAAGCGTATTACTTTGGGAAGAACCATTACTGAAACAGACATCGTTGTACATGCAGGTCAAACAGGTGATTTTTTTCCCCATCATATGGATGCGGAATGGTGCAAAACCCAGCCTTTTAAGCAACGCATTGCCCATGGAACTCTCGTATTTAGCATTGGCATAGGCTTAACTGCTGGTGAAATCAACCCCGAGGCCATGTCGAAGGGGTATGACCGACTTAGATTTATCAAACCCGTTTTTATTGGTGATACCATCCATTCAGAGATTACCATTACTTTAAAAGAGGAGGCAAAAAATCCTAGGCAAGGAACCGTTACAGAACATGTTGAAATATTCAACCAACATGGTGAGTTGGTGTTGGTATGTGATCATTTATTGGTCGTAAACAAAGTAAATTGAGTCGATTACAAAATAGCTTACTATCTTACCCAAAATAAAATCCATTATGGCAATTCTAGTTTCTGCTACTAGCAGTCAGCAATTAGACAATACTTCAGGCAATGGAGGAAAGAATTTATTATTGGTACCATTTATCCTGGTAACCAGTCTTTTCTTTTTATGGGGTATGGTGCACAATCTCGACTCAATTTTAATTCCCCATCTCAAAAAGGCCTGCGAATTGAACAACCGGCAATCTACTTTAATCGATACAGCCGTGTACCTTGCTTATTTTTTAATGGCCATTCCCGCTGGAATGTTTTTAAAAAAATGGGGATACAAAAGTGGAATTATTACCGGTTTATTATTGTTCGCATTTGGTGCATTTTTGTTTGTGCCTGCAGCCAATAGCAGAAGTTATGAGTTTTTTTTATTGGCCTTGTTTGTCATAGGTTGTGGTTTGGCGATTTTGGAAACAGCGGCAAATCCTTATGCTGCTATTCTTGGTCCTGCAAAAACATCAGGGTTCCGACTAAATTTGGCTGCATCATTCAATGGATTTTCTGCGATGGTGGCACCTATTATCGGTACAATATTTATTCTATCTGGAGTAGAGCATACTGGTGCAGAACTTGCTGCCATGCCAGCTACTGAAAAATTTATCTATTTAAATAGTGAGGCGTCCGCTGTTAAAATTCCATATATTATCTTGGGTGTAGTGCTGATATTGGTTGCAGTGTTATTTTACTTTTTCAATTTCCCCGAAGTAAAGGATGATTCAAGGGTTGTAAGGCCGATTGAGTTTTTTAAATCATTTAGGCATAGCCACCTTACTTGGGCAGTGATAGCACAGTTTGCATATGTGGGAGCACAGGTTTGTGTTACCAGTTTTTTTATACGTATGGCAAAACAGGGTGGAGGTTTTGATGAAAAAACCGCTGGTTATTACTTGGGTGTTTACGGCTTATTGTTTATGGCTGGTCGTTTCATTGGAACCTTTTTATTAAAATTCATTTCTCCCCAAAAATTATTAACGATTTATTCTATTATCTCTACCTTATTATGTCTGCTTGCCATTCTGGGCCAGGGGGCTTCTGTAATTTATTCACTTGGTGCGTTAGGATTTTTTATGTCCATTATGTTTCCAACTATTTTCGCATTGGGTATTCATGGATTGGGAAATGAAACAAAAATTGGGTCTTCCTTATTGGTAATGTCCATTGTGGGTGGGGCTATTTTCCCGTACATTATGGGTGCTGTGATAGATATATATGGTGATAATATTCAGATAGGATATAGTGTACCATTGGTATGTTTCTTAGTCATTATTTACTTTGGTATGTTTGGATATAAAGTTAAGAGCTACGAAGCACCTGTTGAAATGGTTTAGTTTGTAGCCTTTTTATAAAGTATTAATCCATGAATAATCATAGAAAGCAAGTGGTCTTTTCAATAATTGTTAGTTCGGTCCTGGTCTAAATGACGAAAGTAATCAGTAGTTTTTAAAATAAAATATCCTCATCTAAGAGGATATTTTATTTAGTAAAGAAGGACAACATCTTTCCTCCTTGATTCTGGTAATACTTTTAGCTGTGTTAATTTGCCATTACTTATTGTTGCCTCTATGGTTGTTTGATAAGGGGCATGCAATTTAAAGTGTACGGCCCATTCTTTAGGCCATGCAGGAAATAAATAGATTTTCTCTCCATTGGTTTGTAAAAGCATTTCTTGCAAACCAATCATTCCGCTGCCACCCCAGTTATGATCTGGTATCCAGTCGTAACCCGGCCCCCAAAAAGCAGGGAAACGCCTTTCAGCATTTTTCAATTTTTGTAAAGTGAGTGCTGCGGCTTCTGTTGTTAAACCTAACCTTGCGGCAAAAATATTATCCTGTTTCCAGCCGATATAACCCCTGAACTTTACCGCATTGGTATCATATCGAAAAGTGTTGATGGCAATATCTAAATCAGGTTTTCCGACACCATAGATTCCCCAGGGAAAAACCGGATAAAGTTGAGGGGTTTCTGAATTGGTAATTCTTTCCCACGATTTTGCGGGTGCAATGGTGGTATGTCCACCAAAGTTGGCAAAACTGATAGGGGGAATACTTTGTAGCATTGTGTCCCATAATTTTATTTTTTCCGGTGTTACATATTTTGAGGGTAATTCAAGTAATCGGGTTAGTATTGTTTTTAATCCTGCAATGGTGGAGCTGGCATTGTAGGCCATTTTATAAGTTTCCGCTGCTGATCCTGGATACAAGATCAACTGCCTGTTTTCATTCAATGAAATTCTTCCCCGTTGTTTTGCCAGCCATTGGTAATGGTCATTAAAAAAAGTTAGGCAACTTTCTATAAAAGGAAGGTATTCGGAAATGTCATTATTCGCATACCGATCTTGCTCGAGCATCATTAGGCAAAATTCTAATACGGTATCCCATTCGTATTCTAGCCATTTATTATAGTCAACACCTTTGTCAAAACCTTCAGGGCGTTTGGTTCCGTATTCGGCATAATTTGAAAATCCGAAATTTTCCATCTGCTCTGGAAAGAAAGCTCCTGGATGGTTCCAATACTTTCTGGTTCTAATTTCTGCATTTTTTAAATTTTGCAAATAGAAATTAAACTGAGGTTGCATCAAATCAAAGTCACCAGTTTTAATAAGGGGAAAATAAACCAACCGCTGGTTTTGAGCCGTGTGGGTGCCTCCGCCCCATTTTCTAAAATCCGGAGTGAATGTCAAATTGCTATCCGTACAGGAAGGATCATAGGTAAATAAGCCGCCATTAAATTTTGTAGGGGATTTACCAAAAGCATTGCAACCAAGGAGGTAGCGAAATAATTGATAATTTCTCCCTGCCTGCCAGGGTTCAGAATTTTTATCGGCTGCATCCGGGTTGATAAAAATAAAACTTCTGTTCCAAAATTGCTGCCACCAGTTGTTGTTGGCAATAAATGCTGCAGCTTCTTTTCCCCTAGTTCGTTGGATGATGTATTGTAATCCTGACTCCCATTTTTCTATATTTTGCGATTGTTCGCTTTGAAGGTAGATAGTAATTTTCTGATTTTTTTGTGGCGATTTGTTTTGTAGTTTCCAGGCTGTATAGTCTGTATTAAGGTAGGTACCCATAGTGGTGCCCGCTGCTGTCATATTGGCTCCCTCCATCATTCCTCCAAAGGTTAAATCTTTTATAGGATTGTAGAGTTGATCTTTGCTATCTTCTAGCCCCTGTTGTTGAACCGTTAAATCAAATATTGAAGGAGCTTGTTTATTACGGTGATAAAATAATACGCGGTCGTCATTAAAATCTACCACATCTTTATAAGTAATTACTGGTGAGGGCGGAGCCCATTTATAGGAATTGGCATTGTTTTCAGTTGAAGCGTTTATGCGGTCCCGATATCGCCAATTTTCAAATGATGCGGTTGTAACTAAAGCTTTGCTGCTTTTGATCTCTACATGTATCACTGGGTTAAAAACGTCTACCCAAATCCGAACAGTTGTGTTTAAAAGGGCATTACCTGCGGTGATTTTTACATAGCCATCTTTTAATAGCAGTTCCTGTTTGAATCGGATCTTATCAAGTGGATTGGGCGACAAATGAATCCTTACTCTTCCCTGTTTTAGCAGCGCATTGTTTTCATCAAAACTGCCGCTTTTTGCGATATAAAATAATAGGTCACCATTTTCAACCCATACATTCAAACCAATATCACCACCACCACAGGGCATTGATTCTCCAGAATTTTTACTCTGTTTATCCCAAATGATATTGCAGTTATTTAATTCATTGGCTTGCGCCCTTGCACTATCTTGGAATACTACAATCAGTAAGATTATTGCAATCCAATTAAAATACTTTTTAAAAGGAAAATGATAAGCTAGCAGATAGAAAAATAGCCTACCAAAAGTTCTGTCAGAGTGGTTATTTTTAGTATAGTAGTTAAATATTGGTTTCATAAATAAGAATTGAATATTACCAGTCATCTGTTCTAAAAGATGAAACCGGTAGTCCATCTGTACCGAATAATTCACCTACTACAAAATTTGAAAAGGCATATCTTACTGCAACTGGTTCCCTTACTTGTGATGATGAAATGATAACAGTTGATTTGGATATTACCGCATTGGCGGCATGAAATACTTTGTCCTTCCCTGCTATCTCAAATAGGGTTAGCTCTTTTCCAAAGGAGCTTAACCAGTTGCCTGCATTTTTAAATTGTATAGTGGCAAGGCTATCTTTTATTAATAATGAATCGAAGGTGGGACTATCAGCACCAAATCCTTTGATGCCATAAGTTTTCGCAAGTGCCAAGTAGGCCAGCCTTTCCCCACCGGTTTTTTTATTGGCAGGGTGAATACTATTCACTTCTCCTATATCAAGTAAGGAAGCCATGGCTGAATGGGGAATGCTATCCGCCGATTTTCTTTGTGCATCCCTTAAAAAAGCTGAATTGATTTGAGTTGATTGTTTGGAGGAAGCTATCTTGGCATACTCGTAGGGTGCAATTTGTGCAAAATAAAATGGGAAATCATCTCTGCCCCAAAGGGTTCGCCATTCTTTTACCATCGCAGAAAATCGTTGCAAATATTGTTGAGGTCGGTCGCAATTGGATTCTCCCTGGTACCAGATTGCACCCCTTATTCCATATCCAATGATAGGATGAATCATGCCATTGAATAAACCAGTTGGTGTTCGGTTGGGTAAGCGGATAGAATCAGTAATGGCGGGTATGGTTGCAGCTGAAAAGGTTCTCATCGTATTTGCACTCATCCATGTTTCTACATCAGTGCCCCCATAGCTTACATTAATTAAACCAATCGGCACTTTCAGCAACTCATTCAGCAATCGACCAAAATAATAAGCAGTGGCACTGAAATCGCTTACCGACTCAGGAACTGCTTCTTTCCATGAGGATGGTTTACTGTTTTGTTGTGGGGTGCTTTTTGCCGACCGGGGAACTGTGTAAAGTCTAATTTGATCATTGGTTGATTTTAATATAGCATCATTGGAACCAATAATCGGTTGCCCTTTAAAACCCTTCATGGGCATTTCCATATTGGATTGTCCAGAACAAAGCCAAACTTCACCTAGCAGAACATTGTGAAGAATGAAAGGTTTGCCATCACTAATAACTAGCTCATAAGGGCCCCCTGCAGCTGGGGTGGAAATTTTTAGTTCCCATTTTCCCTCAAGCGTTGTTTTGGTAATTTGCTTTTTATGATCCCAGGAGGGAGTGATAGTCACTATTGCCCCAGGCTTTGCCCATCCCCAAATTGAAACGGATGCCTTTTGTTGCAAAACCATCTGGTCTGTGAATATAGAGGCTAGTTTTACCTGTGCCAGTGAAGTTGACAGGACACCCAAAAATAGTAAGGAAAATAAAACGAGGCGTTGCGTGAAAGATTTCATATGTAAAAATTTGAGTAAATTTTAAAAAGGAGTGTCTCAATTCATTAGAAAATCGAACATATCCAAAAAATAAATTTGCTATTAATTTAAAAAACAACCATCCTGTACAGTCGGTAAAAATATATCTAAATCCTTAGAGCTAGAGTGAATTCCGTACAGTTAAATAAAATCTCGCCTCAATATGTTCGGTTGATTTATGTAAGATTAATTCGGCAGCCTTTTCGCCTATCATTTTAAAATCGGTGGAGATTGTAGTGATGCCGTTCATTATAATTTTTTTAATGGAAGTTTCGTTGTAGGAAATCACTCCTACCTCTTTGCCCAATACTAAATGTTGGTCTAATATTTTCTCTATCAGATTTACCAGATCATCTTCCATCAGGCTGATATAGACTTCCCCCTTTTTAATTGCTTCATTGCTAATATGGTGTACTATTTTATAGTTGAATGCATATTCCAGACAAAATTCACTAAGGCCAGTGGTGATTCCAATGTGGTACGTATTGTGTTCGGGTAAAATAATATTGATTGTATTATACTTGCTTAGCAGCGGCAGTGCTTCCTCCAGGGCTTTGTAAATATCCTTTTCAAAATTTTCATAGATAGCTCCATAATTGCCGGTAACTCCCGGAACCAATTTGTCGAGTAAAATCAATTTTTCTTTTGGAATAGAGTTGATTACTTTATCTGCTTGCTCAGTTCCATCCATAAAATGGGGGATAATGACATAATAATTGTAGTCTTCTTTTGAGTTGAGTAATAGTTTTTTAAACAAAGGCAAGCTATTATTGTAAATATAAAAGTCAATGGTGGCGGCATCGCCCAGCGTACTTACAAATGAGTCGTAGATGATTTTCTTATGTGCACTTAGCTTATTAAAGAGTAAAAAAACCTTTACTTTTCTTTCAATATTGCTACTTTTGATATAATAGCCCTTACCTGGAACCGAGCCAATAATACCTATTTTCTTTAAATATTTATACCCTTTTTCAGCGGTATCTCTCGAAATTTCAAATTCAAAACTTAGTTCATTTATAGAAGGGAGAACATCATCGAGCTGTAGTTTGTTGGATTCAATAGCCTTTATGATACAATTGGCGAGTTGTTGATATTTTGGGGTAGCAGAAAATTCGTCGATATAGATTAGCTTGTTAAATGGGGATATCATAGTTGTATGCTGAAAAGAAGGATTTCCCCCAACTATTCAGTTTTCAAAAATAACGTTTTTTGGCGTATAAATGTCCCCCAAATTCGATGGCTTTACGTTGAAAACTGCTTTTTTGCTATCATTAGAAAGCAAATAATAAAATCCTTCCATCCGCCATTTGGCTATTGAATAAACGCTGCATGAAACCTATTAAAGCAGGGTGGTTGGAGATACTTGATAGGCTTATAGGCAGCAATCCCAACACTATGGATAAGCTAGTTTATTGCATGAATATATTGGGAATATTGGTTAGCATCTATTAGTTCTTTCTTCAAAATCAATGGTTGGATGGCCTCTTTTTCAGCTATCATAGTATACCCTACTGAAGGCAATGTGATTTCAACGATTTTTGAATCATTTCTGTCTAAATTCATTTTGCTTGAAAAAACAGTTTCTTCAACTATACTAACCTCTTGAAATAGTTTAACAGCTGATCTAACAAGTTTGATATTTGAATACTTGGCGGTTATTTGCTTAATTGTCTCAATTTCCTGTTGTTGAATGATTGCAGGTTTATCAAGCCAGTAAAGAAAGTTGATAATGCCGGGTATTTGTTTCACTTGCGATATTTCATCTGCTGAAATATAAACGAATATTTGTGATTTGAATAAGGTTTTTTTGATTGCTTTGGAGTTAAGTGAGTCTGTAGGGATAATAGTATTGAAGGGTAAATAATTGATAATTTTTTTTTGATTAAGAACCGTTGCTACTTTTTTTTCTCTTTGTTTGATTGTGTAAATAATATACCAATTCCTGCTCATGTTGTATAAGTTAATCTGAGTGAAATAAAATAATCCATATTAAAGTATGGAGTATTTCCCTTGGGGAGGAGGAGTTATGGTATAAGGAGGTGTAGTTAATAAAGGGATACTTGTATTTCATCCTTGAGGTATAAAAATACTCACTTAATGGATGAAATGCAAGTGCAAAAAAATATTATTTTACTCAAATTTTCTAAATGCCTTCCATCAGTTTTGAACCAGCAGCATGCAACTAGAAAAAAGGGCTGGTGCAGTACTAAATTATTGGAAGTGCATTAATAGAGTCATACACGATTATTTTTGACCATAAGTAGGAGCATTCCGCTACAAAGGCAAGGTGATCAGGATCGATTTGGTAACTGGCCTGGTCCATATCGTTTTCAAAAGTCAGCAGCCAGGAAACTGAATAGGTATTTTCTATTACCGCCCGGTTGGTATCTGCCGGAAACCCAATATGAAATTGCTGAATGGTTTTTACGGCAGATAATTTGCTCAAGCCTGCAATCAATTTATCCCGATCGATGGCACTGGTTGGGTTATTGAGCCAAAAGTACACATGATGTATAAACGCATTTTTCATTTTTTGATTTTTATGATACAAATATAGCTATTCCCTACAGCTGAATTGTAAACAATTGATTATGAATAAAAACATATATTTTCCAATTGACTCGTTTTTCTGATATTCACTTTTAATTCTGTACTTTCAGTAAAAATTTTACTATGTATACAAGACGCATGTTTTTAAAAAATAGCAGTTCACTTGCATTGGGAGCAGCCTTTTTATCTTCCTTTGAGTTGTCGGGTAAAAAAAACGCTAATCCCGGTATTCAGTTATACACCGTAAGATCTGAAATGTTGGAAGACGCGGTGGGTACATTACAAAAACTTGCTGGCATGGGGATCAAGCAAATTGAATCCGCTGCTAGTAAGAAAGGGTATTATTATGGGTTGAAGCCGGCTGAAATAAAAAAAATCTGTTCTGATCTGGGCATGACACTTCGTAGTGGTCATGTTCAACTCAATGACCAGTGGGAGCAAACGATGTCAGATGCTGAATTATCTGGTCAGGAGTACATTATCTGTTCTTCTATGCCCTCAAGCGGACAAACGGTGGAAAATTATAAAAGGGTGGCAGAACGATTTAATATAGCGGGGAAAGCTTGTGAAAAAAGAGGGCTAAAATTCGGTTACCATAACCACGATTTTGAATTTGAACTCCAAGGTGGTAGGCCACTATATGATGTTTTGTTGGAAAATACTGACCCCTCGCTAGTAGGGATGGAGCTGGATCTCGGCTGGGTGGTGGCCAGCGGCAATGACCCCTTCGCTTATTTTTCCCATCATCCTGGACGTTTTCCGCTATGGCATTTAAAGGATATGGACTTGGTAAAAAAGACAAGTACCGAATTCGGCAAGGGCGGCTTGGATATTCAGAAAATGTTTGACAATAGCAAGAAGTCGGGTATGAAATATTTCTTTATTGAACAGGAGGATTATACCCATACGCCTTTGGAAAGTATGCAGCAAAATATGAACTACTTACGATCGATTAAATAATGGCTTACCCCATTCGCTAAAACATGTAATCTTTCTCCCGCAAAGCTGTTTTATCTTTGCACTGAAAAATGTAAGTATGACCTATACAACCTTGGAAGCATGTTTGCTGGATCTAGAAAAAAATGGTCAACTAGTTCGTGTTAAAGAATTGGTGGATCCTTATCTTGAAATAGCGGCGATTCAGTTGCGGGTATATGCCGCAGGTGGTCCTGCTTTGTTGTTCGAAAATGTAAAGGGAAGCAGATTCAGAGCGGCCTCTAATATATTTGGTACACTTGAAAGAAGTAAATTCATTTTCAGAGATACCCTTCCTTTGGTGCAGCAGCTGATTGCATTAAAAAATGATCCGGTAAAGGCCCTGAAGCATCCGATCAAAAATTTTTCCGTTGGTCTGGCAGCCTTGAAAGCATTGCCTTTAAAAAACCCGCTTCAAAAGCCGGTACTTTTTGAGGAAATAAAAATTGAAGATATTCCCCCTATCCATCATTGGCCCATGGATGGAGGGGCTTTTGT
>CANJDY010000002.1 GCA_947472635.1 Chitinophagaceae bacterium | reverse complement strand
TAATTAGGGTAATACAGGCTAGTATTCCCACCCAATGCAAAATTTTAAGTACCATAGTAGTAAAAAAATTCCCTCTCCATTGGGAGAGGGAGGAAGAAAAAGAGGTTCCGACCAGATTCGAACTGGTGTAGAAGCTTTTGCAGAGCTTTGCCTAGCCACTCGGCCACAGAACCTTATACTATACTGTAAATGTTTATTACAGAAATTATTTTAACAGAAGAACTAGTTCCAACTATTGAAGAAGGTTGTTAAATTGTCCAACTTACTGCTCAATAACAAGGATTTTTAATTGAGTCGCAAAAATAGGCGTTTTTAATTAGAAATTGTAGATAGTTAGTACGAAATTCGGGATTCGAAATAAAATAGTATGAACCCAATCGCTGAATCGGAACTTATTATCAATGATAGAGGTGCCGTTTACCATATCAATTGCCGGCCTGAAGAAATTGCAGACACAATTTTTACTGTAGGTGACCCTGATCGAGTAAAGGAAGTTAGTAAATATTTTGATACCATCGAGTACAGAAGCCAACACCGCGAATTTGTAGTTCATACAGGATTTATAGGCCACAAAAGACTCAGTTGTCTAAGTACTGGTATTGGTCCGGATAATATTGACATCGTTTTAAATGAACTAGATGCATTGGTGAATATTGATTTTGAAAGCAGATCCATCAAAGACAATCTTACGGCTTTAAAAATAATTCGGTTAGGTACCGCTGGGTCATTGCAAAAAGAAATACCGGTAGATAGTTTTGTTGCCTCTACCTATGGATTGGGTCTAGACAACCTGATGCATTATTACCGAATTGAAAACAATGAAGCAGAAATACAGTTGTTACATGCTTTTAAAACCCATGCTAATTTGAGTAGTGGTAATATTACCCCCTATATTCAAATGGCAAGCATTCAGTTGCTCAAACATTTTGCCACCGGTTATCACCAGGGAGTTACGGTTACCTGCCCTGGGTTTTACGGACCACAGGGTAGAATATTACGACTTGGTCTTGCCCATCCTCAGTTAATTGACCAGCTTACCAGTTTTAGATTTGGCAACAACCAGGTTGCCAATTTTGAAATGGAAACATCCGCTATCTATGGTTTGGGGAAAATAATGGGACATCATTGTCTTAGCCTCAGTGCTATCGTAGCCAATAGGATTACCAAGCAATTTTCAAAAGACGGTCATCTTGCAGTTGAAAATTTAATCAAACAATCTTTGCAAGTAATTGCAGAGGCAAAATTATAATGATGAAAATTGAATTTTATAAGTACCAGGGTACAGGAAATGACTTTGTGATTGTCGATAATAGAAAAAATGACTACGATTTTTTAACGTCCAAACAGGTAAAGTATATTTGCGACCGAAATTTTGGCGTGGGTGCCGATGGTTTAATGCTCCTTGGAAAAAAAGAGGGCTACGATTTTGAAATGATTTATTATAATTCAGACGGCAATCAAAGTACCATGTGTGGGAACGGTGGTAGATGTCTGGTAAAATTTGCCTATCACCGAGGAATTATTAAAAGTTCCTACCATTTTGTCGCCATTGATGGCGAACACAAAGCCGAAATTGATAGTGATGGAACGGTTAGTTTACAAATGAAAAATGTCGATTCAGTTGACTATCACGCTGCCTATGCTATAATCAACACAGGGTCGCCTCATTTTGTTAAATTTGCCACTGAGGTGGAAAATATTGATGTGCTTACAACGGGCCATGAAATACGATATAGCAAAGAGTTTGCACTACAAGGCATTAATGTTAATTTTGTGGAATCAACCAATGAGGATTCAATTTTTGTAAGAACTTATGAACGTGGAGTGGAAAATGAAACCCTCAGTTGTGGCACCGGTGTTACCGCCGCTGCTTTACTATCTGCACACAACGAAAATGGATTTAATACGGTGAGGGTAAAAACAATGGGAGGTAATTTAAGTGTTGAGTTTAATAAAATTGACGATCAGCATTTTGACGATATTTGGCTTTGTGGACCTGCCGAATTGGTATTTACGGGTACAATTGAATTGGATTCGTAAGAATTCATAGTAAGTTAGTGTAAAATTGTTGAAAAACAGAGCAGGAAAATGTAATGGGTATGTTGAAGAACTTCTTTTGCATTTAGGCGAAGCAGGTCAATAAATAATCATCATTTCAAGACAAAATCAATGATTCAGTACTTTAAAAATATAGAACACCAGACGATTGCAATTGATAAGCCTGAAGATGGCTCTTGGATCAATGTATTACCACCGCTGCGTCAAGAGGAGTTTACAGAACTGAGCGAGTCGCTTGAAATACCTATTGACTTTTTGAAGGATTCATTGGATATTGATGAGCGTAGTCGGTATGAAATTGATGACAATGTAAAACTGATTGTCATAAAAACCCCTACTGAAAATAATTCTTTCAATGATAGTGATGCATTTTATATTACCATCCCGATTTGTATCATTTTAACGCATAACCAAATTGTTACTGTCAATTCATTTGAGAATGAAGCCATTAAAAAGTTTTTAACCACTTTTCAAAATCGAAATCCTGACAAGAAAAACATGATGGTGTTGAAAATATTTGAAAAAGTAATCAATAACTTCCAAGATCATTTGAAAGAAATTAATATGCGTCGTAATACGCTGGAACATAAATTGTATGTTGCCAACAGAAATGAGGAATTACTTCAATTGATGCGTATCCAAAAAAGCCTTGTATATTTTTTGACTGCCCTCCGTAGTAATGAATTGTTAATGATGAAAATGGTGAGAACCAATTTTTTGCAGCTCAATGAAGATGAAAAGGATTTTCTGGATGACTTGATAGTAGAAACTAGTCAGGCCCTTGAAATGGCTAATACCTACACCAATATACTCAGTAGTACGTTGGATGCATTTGCCAGCATTATCAGTAACAACCAGAATGAAGTACTAAAACGCCTCACTACGCTTACTATCGTACTGACAGTGCCTACCTTAATTGCCAGTATATATGGAATGAATGTGCCTATTCCCTACAAGGACACACCTTATGCTTTTTGGATACCGGTAATTATCTCCTTGATGATATTGATCGTTGTAGGCTGGAATTATATCAAAAGGGTAAAAAAATAAACCATATGAGTCTAATTTTGTCTGTGCGCGTATATGGAATTTTAATGAATGAAGCTAGACAGGTTTTGGTAAGCGATGAATATATCCGCGGTGAATATTTTACCAAATTTCCGGGTGGCGGACTTGATATTGGAGAAGGAACAAGGGATTGTTTGAAACGGGAGTTTATGGAAGAAATGAATCTTACAGTAGCCATTGGTGAACATATCTATACCACTGATTTTTTTCAAATCAGCGCCTTCAATTCAGCCCACCAGATACTTTCTATATATTATGCAGTAAAAGCTTTAGAACCTATCAAAGTTCCCTTAAGGGCCAATGAATTTGAGTTTGATGAGCAACAGCTTGCCTTATATGCTGAAACTAAACAGATTGAAACTTTTCGTTTCGTAGATTGGGATCAGTTTTCCGGAGACAAAGTAACATTGCCCATCGATAAGCTAGTGGCTGATTTGGTAAGGAGCAAAGGGTAAAAAAATGGAGCCGTTGTGCAACAGCTCCATTTTTTTGTCGAATCGTCAATTACATTGATCAGTTGCTTTTCCACTCATTATTGCTGAAATCCATATCTGGATAAATTTTATCAGGATCAATCATTACTTTTTTAAGCTTTTCTATAGAGGGTAATTTTATTTTTTTGGAGTTGGTATTGTTCCAAATTTCCACTGGTAATTTAATGGTGCCGTTTACCCCAGTTTCTGTTTCGTAAAACAAGTTAATTGGCATTGCCAGCTGATCAAGATTGGCAATGGTTACAATCGCACCATTGACAGGGTCATTTTTGATATAGGTTACAGAAATGATTGATTGATCGAGCTTATAATTTTCCACAAACCAACCTTTCCAAAACCAACTTAAATTTTCACCCGCCACATTGTCCATTGTTTTAAAAAAATCCCATGGTGTTGGATGTTTGAAAGCCCATCTTTGAATATAGGTTCTGAAAGCATAATCAAATCGAACGGGTCCTAATATATCATTTCGTAACAATTGTAACCCATATCCTGGTTTCGAATACAGGGCATTTCCAATATTATTTTCGCGCATTGCATCTGGTGCGCTCATGATGGTTTCGCTATTCTCGCCAAACATATACGGGGCTCTGAATTCCATGGAGCTTGCAGGTGATTTATATTCTCCCTTATTAAAATCGTCCCGTGCAAGGGAGTTGATAAAAGTATTGAAACCTTCATCCATCCAACCATATTTACGCTCATTACTGCCCACAATCATCGGAAACCAAGTGTGTCCAAATTCGTGATCGGTTACTCCAAATAGACCATTTGTTTTAGCCTGATAACCACAAAAAACGATTCCTGGATATTCCATTCCTCCAACATTACTAGCTACATTTACAGCTACCGGATAAGGATATACGAACCACCTTTTACTATAATTTTCAATACTGCCTTTTATATATTCTGTTGATCTACTCCATGCCTTTTCACCATTGCTTTCAGCAGGATAAACACTCATTGCAAGGGCGGTTTTTCCTGCGGGCAAATTGATTTTAGCAGCATCCCAAATAAAAGATTTGGAGGATGCCCATGAAATGTCTCTAGCATTGTTGATCTTAAAATGCCAAGTTAGTGATTTGGATACCGGTCTGGATGAGGGGTCCAAAATTTCTTTCTCTGAGCGTATCATCACCGTTTTATCACTTTTTTTTGCAGCTTCCAAGCGGGTTACCTGAAGCGCTGTCATTACTTCTGAAGGGTTCAGTAATTCACCGCTTGCCACCACAATGTGTGAGGCTGGAGCTGTGATTGTAAAGTCGAAATTCCCATACTCAAGATAGAATTCGCTAGGCCCTAAGTAAGGCAAGGTATTCCATCCTTCTACATCGTCAAATACGCACATTCTCGGATACCATTGAGCTACAGTAAAAATATCGCCGTTTTTGGTCGGTAAAATTCCACAACGATCAGCTCCATATTGAGGTAAAACAAATGAGTAATCAATTTTTATTTTAACCACATCTCCTGATGGCGCCATTGGTTTTGGCAATCTTATTTGCATCCTAGTATCTGTAATAATATAATCAGCAACCAATACATCGTTTACCTTAAGTGTACTGATAGTATACCCCCCGTTAAAATTAGTTTTTGAGTCACCATATCGACTACGGCCTTCTACTGGCATTCTAGTTTGGCCGCGACTTTCCTTGTTAAATAGGTTTTGATCTAATTGTAACCATACAAATGGTAAACTATGGGGACTATTATTCTTATAGGTAATAATTACTGAGCCGGAAATTAAGTGAGAACTGTCATTGAGCGTAGCAGTAATCTGATAATCTGCCCTATTTTGCCAGTAACCTGTATTAGGCTCGCCTGTAGCTGCCCGAGTATTGGTTTCTGCAGCGGTATAAAAAACCGGTGAAAATAGAGCATGTGGGTCATAGGCGGAAATGATAGGTGCATCATTTTGGACTTGACCAATAGCAACCAAATGGAGGAAAATAAACAAAAAACATACGATGGTTTTCATAAATATTATTTTTTAGTATAGTGAAGATACTTGCAATTAATTAAATCAAAAATAGCGGGGTTGTTTACTTCCAATCAAGTATTAATTTTCTTGCTTCAATTTTTATAGTGGGATCATCCTCAGTTTTATTAGGGATAGACAGCATTTTTGTAAGTGTGGCAATAGCCTTATCAGTTTGACCATTTTTTTGATAAGCTTTTGCCATTTCAAAATAATTCAAAATAAAGCCTCCTGTAATGGACTGCGACTTCTCAAAAGCCTGGATAGATTCACGTAAAGAGGCTGGTGGAAACCCTCCATAAAATATTTTAACTGCGGTTCTTTCAAAACCATTCAGAGTGCTTATTTCGTAATGCCAGCGTCCTAGAACATGCCAAGCCTTAAAATTTTTAGGGTCATATTTAATAGCTATATCTACATGCTTCTTGATATCTTTTGCGGCGGATACCTTCTCTTTCCCACTTTTATTTAATGTGCTCCTGCCTAATGCTATCGCCATCACACAATTTGACTCTGAATTGAAAGGGTTTATTTTTAACGCTTGTGCTGCATAGGATTTTGCTGCCGAATAAAAGTAATCCATCATTTTGTCATCTGTCTGTCGTTTTCCAATTCTGCTGCATAGTTCACTACATTTATTAAGCGCGTATTGATTAGTAGGTTGTATTTTTAGTGCCTCCTTAAATTTTAATAAGGCAGCTTTTTCATTGGGGAGGTCTTCAAGATGATCCGCTTCCTTTATAATTGCTGCCAAATCCTGGGCCGACAAAGAAAGGAAGGACAATACAGAAAAAATTATCAACAATAGGGACCTCATATTACAATGCTGATTTAAAAGTTACTCCCACTGTCCCCTCAAAATGCGCTATTGGAGGGTGTAATTTTTTAATAGAGATGCTGACGGAGGTGATTTTTTCATCCAATGAATGAATAGCAACTGACAATTCTTGTGCCACAGTTTCAAGTAAAAGAGTGGATTGCATCATCCTTTGCTGGATAATGGCATATACATCCACATAATTAACCGTTTGTTGCAAATTATTGATAATGAAGTTTGTAGGAAATTCTATATCAACATTAACTTCAAACTCATTCCCAATTATTTGTTCTTCCTCATGTACACCATGAAAAGCATGAAATAGTAAATTATGTAAATGGATGGTCAAAGTCGTATTATTGGTTAATTTAAAGCAAGCCACACCTGATTTAATGACCTTTCGCCCCCAGGTATCTTTCTGCATCCAGTGCAGCCATACAACCACTTCCTGCTGCTGTAACCGCCTGTCGGTATATTTTGTCTTGTACATCTCCAGAAGCAAACACTCCTTCGATATTTGTTTTGGAGCTACCGGGTATCGTAAGTAAATACCCCGCCTCGTCCATATCCAACCAACCCTTGAAGATATCACTATTGGGATGGTGACCAATTGCTACAAAAAAAGCACTCACTGGGATGTCTTTTTTCTCACCTGTTAGCGTACTTTTAATACGGACTGCTTCCACCTTTTTCTCACCCAATATCTCATCAGTTTCACTATTCCAATACATCGTTATATTGGCAGTATGGATCACTCTATCTTGCATTACCTTGCTGGCTCGCATCTCTCCTTTTCTAACAATCATATGTACCTGAGAACAAATTTTTGAAAGATAGAGGGCTTCTTCTGCGGCAGTATCACCAGCGCCAATGATCGCTACTTCCTTTCCTTTAAAGAAAAACCCATCACATACAGCACAAGCACTCACTCCGTAACCGTTAAGCCGTTGCTCACTTTCTAGTCCAAGCCATTTGGCGGAAGCTCCTGTAGATATGATTACTGCATCTGCTTCTATCCATTTTTCTTCGTCTATTTCAATTTTGTATGGCCGCACAGAAAAGTCAACCTTAGTTGCTAGTCCATAACGAATATCAGCACCCATCCTTTTCGCCTGTTTTTCAAAATGCTCCATCATTTCTGGACCCTGTATACCTTCTGGATAACCAGGGTAATTTTCTACTTCAGTAGTAATCGTCAATTGTCCCCCTGGTTGAATGCCCTGGTATAAAACTGGGTTGAGGCCCGCCCTACTTGCATATATTGCGGCGGTATAGCCCGCAGGACCCGAACCTATAATTAAACAATGTACTTTTTCTAAGGAACTCATCTCCATTATTTCTATATTTTAGGTGCTAAATTACTGCAAATATTTCTAGCTACCATTTGGTAAATTGTTAATTGATAAAAAATAGAGGATAAGAAGATACCATAACCAATGTTGGAGCTAGTCAATTAAAATAAAAGGGATGGTATTACAGTAAAAATTACTTGGGAATTGCCAATGTTGTATAAGTAGCCCCATATCCGTAAAAGGCGCCCAAAGCCCCATTACTGATATTCCCCATTACTTTATTGGGCTGCGAAAATGGGTTGCCAATACTTTGGAAAGCAAACTCCCAAGTGCTAAAAAAAGTATAACTAGCTCGATCAATATTACAAATTTTCAATGTTACTACATCCCCTCTTTTGAAAGAACTACTATCTGAGGGTATCGGGGCATTCCTATTGATACCTGGCTCAATTTGAATCTGGTAGGTCATATTATCAATTACTTGGTCGTCCGCAACGGAATTTTCGCCAGGAAAAAATGGTTCCTTATTTTTTTTGGTAAAATACCGAACATAATTACCTAGGCCTGGGGGATCCTTAACTTGTATCATTACAGCTACATTGTTACTATCCTTGGCAAAAGGCGCTGCCTTCCACCACATAGAATCTGCTTTTTTAGCTAGTGGGGGTATGAAAGTTGCGGCTTCATAGTCCTTGCCCTCGGATTGGATGTGCAGGGTGTAGTGGGTATTAAGCTTTCCCAAAAAAGCTGTCGAAAGTCTGGAAGAATCAATAGAATAGCGGTAAACCATAAATCCTCCAGACAATAATGTGCTATATTCCTTTAGCTGGTGGGTCATTGTTCCATTTGAAATAGTTACCAGTGCATTGTGAATAAATGAATTGGAGAGCTGAGCGGCAGAAAGGGTTTTAAAAAAGTCTAAACTTTTGGTAAGCAAGACTTCCGGAGGAAAGCCATTTTCAATATTGGCATCCACCACCATAATATCATTGGCATTGATTAAATTAAAATTAATATCTTTTTCACAAGCAGATAGTGAAAAAAGTATGAAAATTACTAATACGAATTTTTTCATGATACAAAATTACTGGATTACAACAAAAAAGTGAAGGTTTGGTTGAATCGACTTACATATTTTTTTACCAAAAAATTATTCATCGATACTAGTAAACAAGTTGTTATTTATGGAAAAAAGTACACTTATTATCATTGCGATAAGTAAATCACCCCTCCTATTTTTGCCTGAAGTAAAACGTAAAAGCATGAAAAGTAAGTCTAAATAGCTCATAGGATAACCACCTAAAAAATTGTTTCAAAACATTTTTTGACTTTGTATGCCCCTCTTTTGTAATTGCCGAACAACTGGTGAGTATGATTTCATGTAGGGTTTGTTCCACCTTTTTTGCAAATGAACTATTTTTAACATCTAAATTAAGTTCTACACTGGCATAGGCACTGATATCATTAATATTGTATGATCCAATGGTAACCCATTTACTGTCGCAAACTGCTATTTTTCCATGTAAAATATTGTTTTGATATTCGTAAATCTCAATATTATTTCTCAGAAGCCAGTCATATAGGAATCGTTCTGCATTTTTAGCCACTAGTAGGTCCGATTTTCCAGCTACTATCACTTTCACTCTCACTCCCCTGCTTATGGCCCTTTGAATACTTCTTCTCATAATGGTACCCGGTAAAAAATAACTGCACAAAATAATTACCTGCGTCTGTGCACTCGTCATCATTTGGACATAGGTTTTGGAGATTTGGTTTTTTCTACGCACCCAATCATTTCTTCGAATCCGTACATCTGCAATCTGATCTGATTGTAAGAAAATGGCAGGCACTGTAATGGTACAGGGAGTCCTACTATAATCCGGTTGATATCCTTTCCAAGTTTTCCAGCAAAGTGAGCAAAGTTCTTTTGCTACATCACCCTGTGTTAGGAGTGCAAAATCTAGCCATGCCTGCTTTCCAGGCATATCATTGTAGTGGTTACTAATATTAATCCCGCCTACTAATGCAGTCGAAGCGTCTGTTACTATTACTTTGTGGTGGAGTCTTCTTCCAAAATAATAATTGTTACTTTTAAAAAGCGGTTCAAAAAAACGAAAATTTATTCCGCCAACCCTCAGTTCCTCAATAAATGCAGCCGAAATTGATTTTGAGGCGTAACCATCTGCCATCAAGTAAACCTTAACTCCCCGTTTTGCTGCTGCTAATAGGGCTTTAGCTATCTTTTTGCCTGTTTCATCTTCATCGTAAATGTATACTTGCAAATGAATGGAATGTATTGCATCGTCAATTATTTTTTCCAACAAATCAAAATAATCCCTTCCCCCCTGTATAAGGGTAACTTTGTTGTTTGATGTGAAAGAAACATTTCTATTACTATAATCCCCGATAGACATACTACCAAGCTACTCAAATTAATTTATATCGTAATATTTTTATCTAGGTATTTCATATGATAATGAGTACCCCCATTGTAATTGATTGCCTCACTGATTGTTAAGCATTAGGCTTTATTAGACAAAAAGTCATCTTCTATGAGCATTTCATTATAGGTAATAATTAGCACCTAGCTTTTAGTCAGCCTATAGCCTGAAAAAGATTTTCTTTTTATAGAGAAAATAACAAATTCCCCAATCGGTTAAAATAATTAAACCGCAGGCAATGATTGATATAACTATTTGCGGCATGTTCACCATATTCAACAAGCCACCTGTTAACAAATTGATATAATGATTTAACCAACCGCCACCTACCGTTTCAAAAAAAAGGTAGATGAAAATTGAATTCATAGAAAGCACCTTAAAAAAGAATACATGCCCGAACTTTTTAATGTCAATAAAATAATAGCAGGCAGCAAATGCCAATAGGCACCAGCCAAGAGAATAAGCGATAAAGGAACTGGTTGCAATCCTTTTGATAATCGGAGTAATTTGAAAAAAATCTACTACATATCCAACCACCAACAATCCAAAACCTGTAAATAATAATCGTTGCATCGTTTTGGCTCTTGATTGTAATAATAACTTGCCCACTAAAGCACCTGCTATCGTATGAACCGCCGTTGGTATACAATTGATGGCTACCCAGCCTCCCCTGCTGGTTTTATTCATTAATAGCAAGTCTATATAGTTTCCAAAATTATGGTGGTTGGTATATAAAAGATTATAATCTGGCACATTTGTAAATCGGTAAAGCATCTCGGTTAATAGCAGCAGTAAAACACAAAAAATTATTTGTGTTGAAAATTTCCACTGAAAAACAAAATAAGCAACTATCAACGTGAAGGAAAGTTGGGTTAATACATTCCATAATTCAAATGATAACCCTGTTTCTTTTACTGCATAGCTCAATACACCCCAGAAAAACAACCATCCTGAACGTTTTAGCATTTTGATGGTGATGGAAGTTGATGTTACCCCTTTCTTTTGTAAACTAGTTACTGAAAAAGCCATTGCGGTACCGGCGATAAACATAAATCCTGGCTGAATCAAATCCCAAAATCTTACTCCATTCCAGGGGTGGTGCTGGAACTGAATAAAGAAATTTTCTAAGGCCCCTCCTTTGGAATTCAGGTAAAGTATTTTAAACAATCCGGTACTTTCCATTACCAATAAAAACATGATAAAGCCTCGTAAAAAATCGAGTGATAAAAGCCGCTTATGGATATCTTCTGAACTTAATTGTGAAGGCATGCTATTGAATTTTATTGAAAAATAAAAAGCTACTGACTGCTAGGGGGTAAGAATAAATTGATTCTTCGATGCATCGTATACAACCGAAATGCATTACCATCATTGACTACAATGCCACTTGATTGGTTATTACCCATGATGGGGTTATTAGGATATTTTTGCCAATGTATTAGATCTTTGGATACCGCTACATTGGTTGACCATTCGTGCCAATCTTTGAAAGCGGAAGCGTGATAATAGCCATAATAAAGCCCTTTGTACTTAATCACCTGGTTCATTGCCACTGCAAATAGATCATACAATTCAGGACCCATTTTCAATACGGGTTCATCTTGCACATTGGTCCAAACGGATAGGTCTTCAGAGGTTGCTAGCCAAATACCGAGATCATCCCTTTCGTAAAATAAATACCATATCCCCTTTTCAATCATTACCGAAGGGGTGCCAAAAGGACCTTTGCGAATGGGTTGTCCATTCGTTTGCCGGATATCCAAAGGGCCCTTCTCCTCCCAATGAATCTTGTCTTTTGAAGTAAGCAGGTGAGCTGAATCACCTATACCCTCTGCAAACATATAATAGGTGTCTTGCGATTTTACCACACACATATCCTCTACCCAACTAGTTTGGTGAACTGGGTTTTGTGGATGCCTGGTAAAGCTGATCCCATCAGTTGAAGTGGCATATCCGAGATGTCTTATACCATCACTGTTGAAATATCCTGTATACCAAAGATGGTAAGTGCTACCCTCTTTTAAGATATACCCCCTTTCCCGCATTTGTTTATCCCAATTTTCGCCTCCTGAGCCCGAGAAAATTGGATTGCTTTTGTAGGCAACAAATTCAACCAATTCTTTTGGAAAATTATTTGTTATTGAATCAGAAATTTGTTTGGTATTGATACAATGGATGGTACTGATTGAAATTATTGATAAAACGAGAAACGAAGGAAATTTCATGGTATGATTGGGTTAGAAGGCCTTGTTAATAGGGGTATTTATTACTGAAGAAACCAATTAATAGTCATCGTTTAAACAAAAAACCGGTTTTCGATACATCCATTGTCCATTGGTGAAATCAGGGAAATCAATCGTTTGATTACCCAATTCAATGGATTGTTCGCTTAGTGCAGTGATTGCGCTCCAACTTGCTGCATCATATACATCCATCGGAGTTGGTGTTTTCTTTTTGATGGATTCTATGAAGGCGTGCAATACAAAAAAGTCCATGCCTCCATGTCCGGCATCAACGGATTCTTTCGACCATCTTTTCCAAAGCGGATGATCATATTTTTCAAGCCAATCTTTGGCATCATCCCATTGATGAACCTTAGCTGATTTGTCTTCCAAATATACACTGTTATTAATATCCATCCACAAGCCTTCTGTACCCTGTACCCTAAAACCCAGGGAATAGGGCCTCGGCAAATTAGTGTCATGTTGCAATAAGATGGTTTGGCCGTTAACACAACGGATGGAAGTAGTTACCACATCACCCAGTTTGAAATTTACTTTTGCATTGGGATGGTTTTCGCCGCCCAGTTTCACGATGTAATTGTGTAATCCCCTTGTCTTGGAAGAAAATGAACAAATTGATTGGAACCGATTTCCCCTGTTGATGTTGATGCAATTTGCAATAGGACCAATTCCATGTGTAGGATACAGATCGCCGTTTCGGTGAACGGCGTGTTCAGTTCGCCACCTTGCTTCCGATAAACCTTTTGGCCCAAACTCAACGCCGTGTCCATGTATATGCTGTCCATCATTGAATTTAACGTCTCGTAAATCATGCTGATACCCACCTTGCAAGTGTATGATTTCTCCAAAGATACCCTGTCTAACCATATTCAATACGGCCATGACATCCCTGCGGTAACATACATTTTCAAGCATCATCACCTGTGCCTGGTATTTTTCAGCTGCCCTCACCACTTCCCAATGATCCTCAATGGTGATTCCTATGATTACTTCGGAAGCTACATACTTTATCCCTGCCTCGAGCGATCCAATTATCATAGGTTTGTGCCACTCCCATGGTGTTGCTATGATTATCCCATCGAGCTTTGTATTTTCGATCATTTTTTTCCAGTTCCCCTCATCTCCCAAGAAAGTTTGAGGCATCGCTTTGCCTTTTTTTGCTATCAATTCATTGGCTAAATTAATAGACCGACCATCTACATCACTGATGGCCACAATGTCAACATCTGCTCTTTGCAACAAGTTATTTAAATGACCTCTTCCACGTTGACCTACACCAATAATTCCTAATTTAACGTTTGCTGCAGCTGGTTTAGAAAAAATCGGGATTCCCGGATGTATGGCAAAAGCCGCTGTGGCTATACTTGCATTTTTTACAAATTCATTCCTTTTCATAGTATTGTCTTAAGCTTAACGCTAGTTATAAATGTGATTATAAATTGATTTCAAATATAACCAAATAAATGACCACTAATCAATCTAGTCTAATATAAATGCCCCTTGTTCAGGTGTAATCATTTTGCCAATTTAATTCTTTCATCTAAAAATTGATCAATGCTTTTTTGTAGTTAGTCAACAAGAATACAATAAACAAATCACTGACTTATGCTTAAAATATATTTCATATCGGTAAGTTTGCTTAGTTATGGGATTAGCTGAAAATATCAGTGAATTATAAGAACCTGAAAAATTTCTTAATTAGATGAATATAGCAGCAATTAAATTAGTGGCATCCGATATGGATGGAACTTTACTCAATAGCCAACATGAATTGAACCCTGCATTTTTTGATTTATTTCATCAAATGAAAAAAAAAGGAATTTTATTTGTTGCAGCAAGCGGTAGGCAGTATTTTAATATTATCAATCGGTTTGAAAGTATACAGGATGAAATAGTATTTATTGCCGAAAATGGAAGTTATGTAATGTATAAGAATGAAGAAATTTTGGTACAGGCAATGGAGCGGGAAGAGGCTATGGAACAGATTATAACTGCTAGAAAGATTGACAAATGTTTTGTTATTCTATGTGGAAAAAAATGCGCTTATATTGAAAATGATCACCCTGATTTTATGCGTCATGTAAATATGTATTACGATAAATACCAGGTAGTGGAAGATTTATTAAAAGTACAAGATGATCAGTTTTTGAAAATTGCGATTTGTGATTTTGCAGGATCTGAAAATAATAGTTACCACTATTATAAAAACAAAAAAGATTCACTTCAATTAAAGGTATCCGGAAATATTTGGCTTGATATCTCGCATTGGTTGGCAAATAAAGGAAGAGCAATAAATGTGGTTCAGAAAAAATTTGGAATCAGTATTCAAGAAACCATGGTTTTTGGAGATTACCTCAATGACTTGGAAATGATGCAACAGGCAAGTTTTAGCTATGCGATGGAAAATGCGCATCCAGATATAATAAAAGCTGCACGTTACCTTGCCAAATCAAATGATGACAATGGGGTTTGTATCATTATACAAAAAATGCTTTCTGAAATGAACCGGGCAGATAACTAACATTCCAATAGGATGTAGAAAACAATACAATTTATTAGAACATTGTAGCCGGTTAATTATTTACTCGGTATCTCTAGCCGATTCGCCATGGTATGATGAATCTAATCCCTCCTCTTCCTCTTCTGCTGTAACTCTCACACGAGTGATCTTATTAATCAATACTAACATCAAATAGGTGAAAACAAAAGCATAAATGGAAGTCACTACTACGGCAATCAATTCCTTCATAAAAAAGTCGGTACCACCAAAAAATAGTCCATCGGCACCATTGGGATTAATCGCTTTGGAAGCATATAATCCAAGTAATACAGTACCTAGCAACCCACCTACTCCATGCACACCCCACACATCTAATGCGTCATCCCAACCCATTTTATTTTTTAGTTTAACGGCAGCATAACATACAATGGAAGCTAAAATTCCAGTTACAAATGCCATTTCATAGGTAATGTAACCTGCTGCAGGCGTTACGGTAGCTAAGCCAGCTACAGAGCCAGTTAATAATCCAGCAAAGGTAGGGCGCCTATTACCGGTAGTCCATTCTATGACCAACCATGTTACCGCAGCAACGGAAGCAGAGATATCCGTATTGATAAATGCCAATGATGTGATTCCATTAACCTGTAATTCACTACCGGCATTGAATCCATACCAGCCAAACCAAAGCAATGCAGTACCAATTGCCATTAGTGGTAAATTATTAGGACGAGCATTGATAGACCTACGTTTTCCAACATAAATAACAGATGCAAGTGCAGCAAATCCGGCAGTAGCATGAACAGTAATACCACCTGCAAAATCTAATACTCCCCATTTTGCTAATAACCCATTACCCCAAATCATATGCACAAATGGATAATAAACTAGGATCTGCCAGAATGTAAGAAAAATAAAATATGCTTTGAATGTGATTCTATTGGCAAAAGCCCCAGTTATAAGTGCCGGAGTGATAATCGCAAACATCATTTGATAAGCAATAAATACAATTTCAGGGAAACGTTTATCTGCTGAAAAAAGTGTATCAGGATGTACCCCATGATAGAATGCTTTATCCAGATTGCCAATGATACCACCCTCTCCTCCACTAAAACATAAGGAATACCCAAAAATGAACCAAAGTACTGATGTCCAACCCATTGATACAAAACTTTGCATCATAACATTCAGAATATTTTTTTTGCAAGCAAGTCCACCGTAAAAAAAAGCGAGTCCCGGTGTCATAAGCATAACCAAACTGGTGGCGAGAAGCATAAAAGCTGTTAATCCTGTATCAAGCATCGTAGAAAATTTAGATGTTGCAAATGTAGGATTAAAGCAATTATTAGTAATATATTAAATAAAATGATATGAATAATTTATTGTAGATATTATCCTACAGCCTAATAAATGAC
This sequence comes from Chitinophagaceae bacterium, assembly GCA_947472635.1. The sequence continues at coordinate 17,730 of CANJDY010000002.1, read as the reverse complement.
AAAATAAACTAACTATTTTTGTATCAATGTATAAAATATGGGGTAATTGGCTATAAATATTGGTATTTATCAACAATATTGTTTAATGTTTTGTGGAAAAAATTATAGTTTTTTCGTAACAAATATTATAAAATCTGATCTAAATATTAAAATTAACTTGAAGATTATTGACAAGTTGGTAGATTGCCTGAGTAGAATGGTTGCCAAAACTTATTTTTATAGTTTTTGGTTTATTATTATATATTAATTTATTAAAATATATTACATGGTTAAAATGAAATATAGTAAACGAAGATATTTCTTACAACAAATTGCCAGCATGGGCACAATCGCTTCAATTGCTCCAGATCGATTATCTGCCATTACATTGTATGATTATGATAATACGGAGGGGAAAGGCTTTACTTTTTTATTTCAGGGCGATTCCATCACTGATGGCAATCGAACCCGCAATAAAGATTGGAATCATGTTATGGGGCATGGATACCAGTTTATTGTAGCAAGTAAACTTTGGTATGATTTTCCCAAAAAGGAATTTCATTTTTTTAATCGGGGAATAAGTGGAAACAAGGTGCCTGACCTGGCAGCAAGGTGGAAAACTGATGCGATTGAATTGAAGCCCGATCTGCTTAGTATTTTAATCGGCGTGAATGACCTTAGCGCTTTTTTGGATGGTAATACACATTTTACAGCGGCACAATACGAGCAGGATTACAGGCAATTACTGCAACAAACTACCCTTCAATTACCCAATATTCAACTGGTGATTGGTGAACCTTTTATACTTCCGGTGGGCAAAATAACAGAAAGATGGGAAGAGTTTTCAGTAGAAATAACCAAACGTCAAGCTATCGCTAAACAATTGAGTGTGGAATTCAATGCAATTTTTATTCCTTATCAAAAAGCATTTGATAAGGCTGTAAACAATGCCCCGGCTGATTATTGGATTTGGGATGGCATTCATCCAATGCCTGCCGGGCACGAACTGATGGCAAGGGAATGGATGAAACAAGTAAGCAAAAAACTTAGATTTATTAGGTAAAATACCATTGTTTAATTTTCTATTTTATCCATTAAAAAAATCCCAGTACCTTTTGAGTACTGGGATTTTTTAATTTTCAAATTGATGGTTGGTTTACAATAGGGATATAAATTATTATTAGTTTTAGAATGTTCTAGTTGCTGTCCAAGTACCGGTTTGGCCAGTTCCTGTATTTGACCATGTTCCTGAAGAATTAGCACCATTAAACGAACCTGTTGCTGTAGCTATAGAATTGGGAGGAGGAGGAGTAGCAGTTCCATTGAGAATATTATTGACTACAGTACCGGTCAATGTAAGTTGAGAATTACCGGAAGTGCTATATCCGATACCTGCCATTTGAGTACCTGTAACAATAAAGTTCCATGTGCCATGATCAGCAGGACCGGATGTGGTTGTATAGGTTCCTTCCAAACATACCACTAAGTTGCTAGAAGTTTCCTTAGCTACACTTATATTGGGTTGTACATGGCCTGGAAGAATTATATTACTAAAAGTTGGATTTGCCCCAGATGCATTCACTGAATAAGTAAATGAATTTACTCCACTAACAAAATGAATAGTACTTGCCTGACCTAGCGTTATAACATCTGTTGTGGTGAAATCAAATCTTACATGATCAATAATTGCTGTTGCAGTAATTGCTCCGTTATTATTTAAATTAATCACGATTGTTCCACTTGACCCAACGAAAACTCCTTTATATACTCCATAATTACTGTTGTCAAATTGAACATTTGCGTCAGGCATAGTAGCTAAAGTAACACCCGGTACAGCTACTAAAGCTGCGCCTGCTGCGCCTGAAAAATTTGTCCAAGCTGTTCCATTGTATACTTGCATTTCGCCAGATGCACCACAATCAATACACCATAGTGTAAGTCCTGCAACCGGACTAGATATTGCTGTTTTTTGTGCATAGGTCAACCGAGGTGGTAAAAAACCTTGCGTAGTTGAATTTGCTTCTAATACAGCTGATGAAGCTGTTGCAGTATTAGTACCGGTTACTAATTTTCCTGCAAGTGATGATGTTCCCGAATTGGAACTTGTTATCGCTCCACTGGTTTTTACATTTACAATATTTAGATCTCCTAATTGAATTGTATTACTTGCTGTTACAATTGCATTAGAGCCAAGTGCAGTTGCATTCGTTAAATTAATAGTTGAAACATCAGCAAAGTATCCAAGAGCGGTGTTATTTGTTCCCGTTTCATTACTAAGTAATGTTTTCCAACCAACACCAGTATTGTAATTACCAGTTGTGTTTTTTGATAAAGTACCATTTCCTAAAGCCGTATTCCATCCTCCTGTTGTATTAACAGCTAATCCACTAGTTCCAATTGCTATATTGGCACTTCCTGTTGTATTGGCAATTAAAGCATTTACTCCAATAGCTGTATTATTTCCACCTGTTGTGTTGGCAATTAAAGCACTTGCTCCAATTGCAGAATTACTTTGCCCTGTTGTATTGGCAGCTAAACCTCGATATCCAACTACTGTGTTATTTGAACCAGATGTATTAGCGGCTAACACACTCGAGCCAATGGCTGTGTTATTTAAACCAGAAGTATTAGCTGCTAAAACACTCCAGCCAATGGCTGTGTTATTGGAACCAGATGTATTAGCGGCTAACACACTCGAGCCAATGGCGGTATTGCTTGTTACAGCACTACCAATACCTTTACCTACTGTTAATCCGTTGACTCTTAAATCATAAGCACCCAGATTAACTGCTCCAGTAGCACCAGTATAGAGTACATAGCGCGCATCGGTAGCTGCTTGATTAGAAGTAATCTCTAACCAATTAGTTCCATCACTAATAAATGTTCTTCCGTTGTTAGCAACTGTTCCATCTCCAGAAACTACATACATGTTTCCACTTGTTCCTGCAGAAATTGGCCTAGCGATATATATACCCGTAGCAACATTTGATAATGCAGTCGTGACATTTCCATTAATAGGCGATACCCCATTTACTTTAATAACACTACCCGTTACATCTGAAACAGGAATTGTACTCGAACTTGTAAATGCGGCTGTTCCATTTCCTTTGATATAACCTGTTAAAGTAGCTATTCCAGTTCCGCCATTTGCTACAGGTAAAATTCCTGTTACACCAGTTGTTAACGGTAACCCTGTCATATTAGTTGCAATTCCAGAGGCTGGAGTACCTAAAGCGGGCGTAACAAATAAAGGTGACTGTAAATTGGCTTTTAGGGCAAGACTAGTAGTTACATCAGCTGAGTTGGCTTTTAAATCAAGACTGGTAGTTACATCAGCTGAGTTGGATTTTAAAGCAAGACTAGTAGCTACATCAGCTAAGTTAGCTTTTAAAGCAAGGCTGGTAGTTACATCAGCTGAGTTGGCTTTTAAAGCAAGACTGGTAGTTACATCAACTGAGTTGGATTTTAAATCTAATGCTGATTTCGTTGCAGTACTGATGGGTTTTAATTCATCACTTGTATTATTTACAAATTCTAGCCCCACTCTGGATTTACTTATACTGGTTAACATTTCGTTGGTGATAGCTCCATTTGCTATGGATGTTACGTTCCCAAAGCTTGTTACAACTCCTGTTAAGTTTGCATTAGTAGTTACTGTAGCAGCATTACCAGTCGTGTTTTGGTTAAGCGTTGGGAAATCGTCCGCTACTGCAATACTTGGAATTCCAGTAGTGGTAGTATTTTTTACTATTCCTGTTGCCAAGCTACTCATCAACTTACCATTAATTCCTTTTACAGTTATAACACTGCTGCCCGTAGCATCTCCCGTATGCGTTGCATTAGTAACCAATCCCGAATACAAACTATTAGGTGAATTATCCCCTGTATTAGTACCGCTTTGGTTATTTAATGTAGCTACGGTAGAAGTTAGTCCTGCAAGGTTAGTTGCCGTTACTGCTCCAAGCGCATAGGGTACACTTACGAGTTGAACAGTACCCATATTGATATAATTACTATTGGAAGAAGGGTCAATTTCCACCTGTAAATACTTTTCTCCCACTTGCCAGCTAACACCACTGATAGTTCCCGTAGAACTGGTAGTACCTGCACTTCCGATCTGTACGGAAAATAATCCACCCAAATTGGTTTTTATACTGCGTATTTCTGAATAAACTACTATACCCGAAGCCGAAAGACTATGTACCGACAATCGAAGATTCATCGTCTGATTGGGAAGCGGATTCCCCACAGCATTTCGGGCAACCCCTTGGTAGTTCAATAAATTGGGTGCTTGTGCAAAACCGTTAAAACCAATTGCCAACATTGTTATAAGCAAAAATAATTTGTTCGATCTAAGAATTTTTTGGGACATGGTTATTGGATTAGGGGTTTAGAGTTTAGAGGTTTAGATGTTTAGGAGAACCCTTTTCATCTATCCATTATTCATTTATCAATTATGGACTTTCAGTTTTCAATTAACTAGTTAGCAGTTATAAATTGTCATTTTACCTTCAGTATCTTAAACGCTCCATTCTTCACCAGCCTTCCGGTAACCGCATCCGTTTGGCGTATGTTTAAAAAATATTGCCCCGCTGGCAATCCGCTAAGGTTCCAGCTTTCCAGGGCTCCCATTCCGTCATATACCAATTGAACTTCCTTGATCTTAATACCTTTGGCATCCAATAACTCGATCTGATGCTTACCCTTATTGGTATGCAGTATATTGATGTCTAATATATTTTTCACTGGATTGGGGTAAACCCTTATTTCATTGGGCAAAAAGGAGGCTATCAGATTCGTTTCCGGCTGATTTTCTACATTGTATTGCAATAGTCCGTTGGTGACCAGTAAATTACTATTACTCATCGTGGTAATAGCGGCAGATTCACCTACACTCCACTCAAAATTATATTGTCCGTTTGAAAATAAGTTACCTCCAATATTGACTGCATAGGGGGCAGTTGTTTGAGCGAAAGATGATATACCCAATAATATCGGTACCATTGAGAGGGAAACAGATTGAAAGTAAAAGCGTTTGCTCCAGGATGCTGTTAATAGATTTTTCATTAGGAAATTAACATATATTAAAAAAACTAAATAAAAAATTAAAATGAATTAACTGGTCAAGCGAATTTTGCTTATATAATAAATAATTGCAGGCGATATTTTAAACCCCAACTTGCAAAGAATTTCAAAACAATGTTATTCTTTTATTCAAACAATATTACTAATTAAACACTTTCAATTAAAAGCCAATATTCCAATTCCTTTAAATCAACAATCAATTCTAGCATTTTAACAACTACTTCTAGCTATTTGACAACCATTTCCCCTCTTTTAACAACAATCAGCTGAATAGTTTATTAGTAGTATACTGCCATTTTTGAAAAAAAACCTAAAAAAAATAGGTTTTTAGATACACTTAAAAATACCATTAAGGGTAGATAATCATTGCAGTAGTATGTAAAATTAAAATAGAAAATAGCCATTGGTTCCCTTTATTAATTTGGATTGTTCTTTTGAAAAATGCTGTCAAATTATCAATTTAGAAAAAAAGGTCCGAATAGGAATTTTATTCTGGAAACGCAGTAGTAGCCCTAATTTACGCCCCCCTACCAACAAAAAATGCAAACAATTGATAAACAACTGTTTGCACTAATAAGTGGCGGAGAGTTAGGGATTCGAACCCCAGGACCTGTAACAGTCAACAGTTTTCAAGACTGCCGCAATCGACCGCTCTGCCAACTCTCCGGCGCAAAAGTACGGGTTGAAAAATTTTAAGCCAAAATTTTTACAAAATTATTTGTTCCGAATCCTTGTCTTTTACCACTACCAAATCCTTTAAGTCAACAGTGATAGGCATTACACCCACTTGCAATACACATTTTTTTCCTCTAATTTCTTTTACAATTCCTACCTGGCGGTTCTGTTTCATCCTCACTTTATCGCCTATTTGTATTTCGCCCCCTATTTCTACGAACTTTTCATTGCCTTTTTTAGCATTTTTATCCTTCACCATTTTTTCTTTTTGGTTGAATAATAGCGCATGGATCATTTTTACCACTTTGTCCTTGTCCTCAGTTTTGCGCCACTCTATTACCATTGCCTTTAACCGGCGTTCCATGTCTTTCAGATAGGCAAGTTTGTCCTCTGTGACTAAATGCAGGTATTTCAAACGCTCTACTTCTTGTAAATGCTTTTCTTTATCCAATACCTGCTGCATTTCCTTTTTCAGTCGCTCATTTTCTTTCAACAGTTGGTATAATTCCTTTTTGTCCTGATCAATTTTTTGAAGATCTTGCTCTGTTCGGTTTAATAATTTATCTAGTGTAAAATGATCCTCATCTACCAATGTTCTTGCTTTTTCGATCAACCGTTTTTCTAAGCCGATTCGTTCGGCTATAGAAAAAGTATAGGAACTACCTGGTTTGCCTACCACTAATTTGTACAAGGGTAATAAATTGGTTTCATCAAATTGCATGGCTCCGTTAATAATGCCGGGTACTTTATTGGCCATTACCTTTAAATTCAAGTAATGGGTGGTAACAATGCCGAAAGAATGTTTGTGCGCAAGCTCCTCCATAATTACTTCGGCAAAAGCCCCTCCTAAATTAGGGTCACTCCCACTGCCTAACTCATCAATGAAAAATAAAGTTTTGCCATTGGCGTTTTCCATAAAATGTTTCATATTCTTCAAATGCGAAGAATAGGTACTCAACTCAAATTCGAGGCTTTGGGTATCACCAATATGAATCATAATTTGTTTAAAAATCCCCATCTCACTATCCGGGTGAACAGGCACTAGGAGACCACTTTGCAACATTAACTGCAAAAGACCTACTGTTTTTAGCGTAACCGTTTTGCCTCCTGCATTGGGCCCGCTGATCACTAAAATCCTGCTTTTATCATGTAGGGTAAGGTTAATCGGTATGGTAGGCTTCTGGTTAGTCTTGTTGTAGATTAGCAACAAAGGGTGATAAGCCTGAATTAAATGGATATGCGCTTTATCATGTACTTTGGGATAATTACCCCCCATCTGGATGGCCCATTTGGCTTTTGCATGAATAAAATCGTAGGTACCCGCTGTGTCATGATAAGTTTTTAGCAGGGGTGCATAGGAACTCATCGTTTGGGTTAACTGGCGAAGAATTTTATATACTTCTTTGCGCTCTTCATTTTCTAGCGAAAAAACATCGTTGTTCAATTGAGTAGTTTCTTCTGGCTCAATGAAAGTCGTTCTACGGCTATCACTTTCACCATGTAAAATCCCCTTAATCATCCGCTTTTGCTCCGCATAAACAGCTAATACCCTTCTGCCATTAATGAAACTTTCCTCTATATCTGCTAGGTATCCTAGCTTGTTAAGCTTGGTAATCATTTTATCAAATATTCGACGTAACTCATTTCTTTTTCGAAAAAGGTTCATCCGAATACTTGCCAATGCTTCACTAGCACTGTCTTTTACACTTCCCGACTCATCTAGTATCTCATCAATCAATACCGTTATTAATTTTTCAAAATAGGTATTTTCAATCACTTTAGAAAGTGCTGGATAAGCAATCCTTCTTTCATTATCAAACCACCTGAATATGCTCCCTGTATTTTCTGCCAGTCGGCGAATATGTAAAAACTGCTCACCTGAAAGTACGGCTCCCGAAATACCCAATAATTTAAGTTCTTTGGTTAAATTTAATATGAAATCATTGGGGAAATAAATACCCGTTTGGAGCAGTAGCTTATATTCATGGCTCTGCCTCAATTCTAGGTCAATGAATTCTTTTTTGGTATGGATACGAAGATTGGCTGCCCTATCCTTGGCATATTCGGTTTTACAATATTCAGCTAATAAGGTCTTTACCTTTTCAAATTCTAATTGTTGTAAAGCGGATTCCGGAAAAAATTTCATACTATTTTACTCCTAAACGATTGTTATGTAAGTTGGTAAAATTACGGAATTAACTTTCCTTATAACCTTACTGAAGGTAGATTCATTGTGGTATGTTAAATAGTCAACAATATATGCATTCATAGAAATTAGTCAATGGATCCTATAAAAAGTCACAAAAAGCAGGTACAAACAAAATTATTTTTCCGTGATCTGCAATTCATCCCATGGAGTTGTTCCATCTTTTTCCCTTTTAAATACAATTTCGGAAGTACTTAGCAGTACGATTTCAGCAGTAGTATATATTTTGCAGCCTTCCAGTAAATGGCCGCCAATTGTTTTTCCGGTAGAATCACTAATGCTGATATGGATATGGGAACCATTGACTGATACCGTACCTGTCAAGCTCACTATTTCAAAATGACCGCTATCTGAACTGCCTTCAGGCTGGTTGGCAAAACGAATATTGTATTGGGTAAGACTGCCAGCACAACTACTAATCCAGCCTGCCTTAATATTTTTTTGCACTACTAATTTTTGAATAGCTTCTTTCAAATCCTGTCCTGGTAATAATCGAAATGCATGGGTAGAAATGTTTGGCATAGTTGAGTTGGATTTACAGGATATGAAAAATACAGCAAAGGTTCCCATCAAAATTCCCCAAACAATATTTAACCGAAGCCTATTTGGGTATAGTGGAGCTGATTTTAAACAATCTGTTAAAATATTGAAAGATGAAGCCATATCTGATTGAGTAAAAAAAATCAATGTAAATTTGAAGAATAAGTTGCTAATTTGATAAACCTTTGTTGTTAATAATTGTTTTATTGTCTAAGCTAATTAATTTTATCTCAATATTTCAAATAAGGTATACCAAATGTTTAAGGACTGATTTTTTCAACAATTGAGTATAACTTAGGTTAATCTATTGGTTACTTCATTTATACCCCTGAAATAAAAGTTAAGATATGAAATCATTTATAATCATCATTTGTGCTTTGTATGGCCAATTTTGTTGGGGCCAATCAAAGACGATTGTTAAATCTAAAACTATGACTGAAAAGGTGAAATTAGAAAATGCGACCTTTGGAACAGGTTGTTTTTGGTGTACGGAAGCTGTTTTTCAGCAGTTGGAGGGCGTTGTAAAAGTGACTAGTGGGTATAGTGGTGGTTTAGTAGAAGATCCCACTTACAAACAAGTTTGTACAGGAACAACGGGTCATGCAGAATGTTTACATATTGTATATGATCCATCAAAAATCACTTTTGATGAACTATTGGAAGTTTTTTGGCAAGTGCACGACCCTACTACCCTCAATAGGCAGGGCAATGATATAGGTACACAATATCGGAGTGTGGTTTTTTATCATGATGCTATTCAAAAAGCTAAGGTAGAAAAATATGCCACCGCTTTAAACAAATCTGGGGCTTGGGCCAATCCAATTGTTACCAAATTGGAGCCTTTTGTAAAATTTTATCCTGCGGAAGATTATCACCAAAATTATTTCAATCTTAATGGTAGTGAAAGTTATTGTCAGTTTGTGATTAGACCCAAAGTGGAGAAATTTGAAAAAGTGTTTAAAAGTAAATTGAAAAAGCATTAACTAAAAACGGTTGTCGAAATCGAAATCTTCTTTTCCTCTTAGTTTAATTTTAGCGAAATCGGGGTGCTGTGGATTAATCAAGTAATTATGTTCTTGTTTCATTACAACAGAAGGAAGTTGAAGTATGCAACTGTTGGAGTCTTTCAACCATTTATTTCCCAATGATTGGCAATATGAATAGTTTTCAATGCTGTTCCAATTTTTTTTTAATGAGGCTAGTTCAATTTTTTCTACCAAAAGTTTATCAGGGATTTCTATCACCATTATTTTAAACAAATCATTTCTACCCTCCCCGCTTCTATGTACCAAGTTTTCAAGACAAGCTAAGGAGCGGCTCTCAGCAGTATAAATTACAAAACTTCCCCCATAATTCCATCTTGCAGCCAAACCCGAAGCGGTCAGGGAGTTACTAAATTGTATTTGTGTAATTCTGTAAACAGTCATGCTAGGGATGATTAGGCTAAATCTCCATGAGCAATCCGGTTAAGTTCATCTTGGATAAAATGAATACCTCCTACGGTAGTAATAAAAGAACGGGGAATACGATTACCTAGACCAAAGGATGGCTTATCTAACCAGCGTATAAAACTTTCCGTACTGCCAAATACTTCATTGCCTTTATTAAAAAGTACGATAGTTTTTAAAACATATTCGCTTTGCAGTGGGCTGAATTTCTTTTTTTCCTTCTGGTATCTTGAAACAGTTTTGTACGAAACATCTAAAAGATCGGCAGCAAAATCTTTATCGTAACTGGTAACAGTTAACATATCATCAAAAGCAGTAGCATAAATGGCTGCAGGCTCGGAAAGTATATTAGTTGCTTCCTCTTGTATATAATCAGCATATTGCTTAAATACTTTTTTAGTATCCTTAGAAATATCCATATATAAAATATTTATACTAAGTTAGACATTTTTTCTTAAATACAAGAAATTTGTCCAAACTATTTTTTTATTACTTTTCTCAATTCTAACAGATTTAAACTGTTGGGATAAAAATTAGCGATATTGGTATGCACTAAATGGATTGCCATATCATACCAAAGAGGAACCACCGGAGCATCAATAATAATAAGTTGGTCCATTTGGCGGTACAATTGAAAACGGAGGGAATCGTTTATTTCAGCAATTGCTTGCTCATATAATTGGTTATATAAAATGTTGTTATATCTGGTGTAATTAGGCGGTGCGGGATTTTTTCCATAAAAAACACCCAGGTAATTTTCTGCATCAGGATAATCAGCAATCCAACTTCCCCTAAAAAATACTGCCTGCGATTTGGAAGTCTGCTCCAATAGTAAACTTTTTTGCACTACTTCCACTTGGATATGGATGCCGATGAGGTTGAGTTCATTTGCAATGTAGGCCGCAAGATCTGCATAAATAGGGATGGTCAATAATTTGATTAAAGGCAAATTTTTGCCACCCGAAAATCCGGCATCCTCCAGTAGCTGTCTAGCTTTTTCAGGATCATAACAATACCCTTTTACTACAACCGAATCAAATGAAGGCATACCAGCAGGTACAAAACCACTCGTTGCTGGGGTTCCGATAGAATTTCGTAGATACAACATCATTTTTTTTCTGTCGAAACCAAAATTGATTGCTTGTCGTACTTTTTGTAACCGTAAAGGAGATTGTTTTACCAAATCATTATTGGGATCTACCAGTATACCTAAATATTCTATATTGAGGTAATCATGTTTTTGTAATACCAACTTGCCATCCCATTGCTTTTTAAGATGCCCTGTTTTTGTTAGTATTTCATCTTTGAAAGAGGCATCTATATCATTGATAAAATCAAGCCGGTGTTGTTGAAATTCTAAAAATTCAGTCGCTTTACTATCAAAAAAGCTAATTTTCACTCCATCCAAATAGGGTAATTTTTTTCCATTATTATCGGTTTCAAAATAACGTTCATTTTTTTTCAACAGCAGTGTCTGCCCTTCTACCCAGCTTATCATTTCAAAGGGTCCTGTACCAACAGGATGGCTGCGAAAATCACTGCCATATTTTTCAACTGCCTCTTTGGGAACTATTGAACAATATTGCATGCTTAAAATTCCCAGAATGGGTTGAAAAGGACGGAGCAGTTTCAGTTGAAAGGTAGAGTCATTGAGCACGCTAAAACCATTAATGGTATCTATTCGGTTATTGAATATCCAGGCACCGGGGCTGGCAACATTCGCATCCATAATTCTGCCCAGACTGTAAGCAACATCAGTTGCAGTCAATAATCGACCTTTCCCATTAGTAAATACCGGGCTATCATGAAAGTAAACATCTGTTCTTAAATGGAAGGTAAAAACAAGTTGGTTTGAGGATAATTCCCAACGCTTTGCAAGCGATGGTTTTAATTGTAATTGGTTATCTACTTCTACCAACGTATTATACAATTGGTGAATGGCCCACATAATAGATTGGTTTTTTGCAAAAGCAGGATCCAAACTCGCAATGCCACTCTGCTCATTATAATGAAAAATTTTTTTGTCCGGATGGATATGATCAGAACATGAGCATGCTACTAGCAATAGAATTATACATGATTGAATATACAAACTGAGCTGCCTAAATTTCATCTTTAGTAGATTGTTGAAATGATATAAAGAAAATATTTCATATGGGTAGTCACTAAAGAAAAACAGAAAATACCATTATAAATTCTGTTAAAATTAGAGAACATTCTCAATTATTCATTATTTCATTCCGAATTAAGTTAAGTTTATGTATGAAATGGATAAAGGTCTTCTCGCTAATAGGGATGTTAATGGTCACATTTATGGTGAAATTGCCCGCCCAACTCGGTAGTAAAAATACCAACAATACCCATGCAGATACGTTGCGTGGAAGTTATGGTTCGGGAAGAGATTGGTGGGATGTTGTGAAATATGACCTACATGTAAAATTTTCTATTACAGATAGTCTGATTAGCGGATACAATGATATCAGTTTGAGAGTGCTAAAAAAGGGAAAAAATCTACAGCTTGATCTACAGGAACCATTAATATTGGATAGTATCATCTTTTCATCTAATTCATTTACACCTCATACCATTAATGAGAAGTTTATTGTTAAAGATGGAAATGCCTATTTTGTCTCCGATAGTTTATTGACTGTCAATTCTATTAATTCTTCCAATATACACCTCTTTGTATATTATCATGGCAAGCCCAGAATAGCAAAAAGACCCCCTTGGGATGGAGGCCTAATCTGGAAAAAAGATAAAAATAACAATCCATGGGTTAGCATTGCTTGTCAGGGCCTTGGAGCAAGCCTATGGTATCCCTGTAAGGATCATCAAATGGATGAACCTCAAAGTGCTTCGCTTTGGGTAACCTGCCCAGATACTTTACTAACGGTTGGGAATGGACGACTACTTGGAAGTTCAAAAAATATGGATGGAACTTCCACATTTCATTGGGGTGTATCCTCTCCTATCAATAATTACACAATCATACCCTATATTGGAAAATATGTACATTTTAATGAAGTGTACAAGGGTGAAAAGGGAAATCTTGATATGGATTATTGGGTATTGGATTATAATTTGGAGAAAGCTAAAAAGCAATTTGCTGATGCTTTAAAAATGATGAAAGCTTTTGAATACTGGTTTGGCCCCTATCCTTTCTATAAAGATGGATATAAATTGGTGGAAGCCCCTCACCTTGGAATGGAACACCAGAGTGCTACTGCATATGGTAATGGTTTTCAAAACGGATACTTAGGAAAGGATTTAAGTGGCAGTGGATGGGGGCTTACATGGGATTTTATAATTATACACGAAAGCGGGCATGAATGGTTTGGTAATAATATTACTTCCAGAGATATTGCAGACATGTGGATACATGAGGGATTTACCAACTACTCGGAAACTTTGTTTACCGAATTTTATTATGGAAAACCCGCCGCTACCGCTTATATAACTGGTATCCGAAAGAACATTGCCAATGACAGGCCAATTATTGGGCCCTATAATGTAAACAAAGAAGGTAGTGGGGATATGTATAATAAGGCCGCTAATATGATTCATACCATTCGCCAAATAATCAATGATGACCACCTGTTCAGAAAGATATTAAGGGGACTTAATTCAACTTTCTATCATCAAACGGTTACCTCAAAGCAGGTAGAAGATTATATTTCCCTTCAATCAAAAATCAATTTTTCCAAGGTTTTCGATCAATATTTACGAACTGCAAAAGCACCTGTTTTGGAATATAGGGTTGAGAAAAATTTACTATATTACAGGTATACTAATTGCATCAAAGGATTTGAAATGCCATTAAAAATAATGCAAAACCCCAGCCATTGGATTAAACCCAATGAGCAGTGGCAAATAGATGAAGCACCCATTGGTGAAGCAGCAGATTTCTCAGTGGATCCAAATTTTTATATCAAAACCAAAAAGGTAGATTAATTTAGCAGCAAACAAGCGTATGAGCCAAATTAGGAGGCAAAGTATTATTTCGTCGTTGATGGTGTATGTGGGATTTGCCCTAGGCTTTGTTAACACTTATTTATTTACAAAAGAAGGTGGGTTTTCCAAGGAGCAATACGGCCTCACCGGAATTTTTATAGCATTGGCTAACCTAATGTATTCCTTTGCCAATCTTGGAATGCCCTCCTATATTTTCAAGTTTTACCCTTACTACCAGGATAATTTAGATAAAAAACGAAATGATATTTTGACTTGGGCTTTATTAGTTTCTCTCATTGGTTTTTGCTTCGTAGTAATTGGGGGCTTATATTTCAAGGAGCTTATAATTTTTAAATTTGGGAAAAACTCACCAGAATTTGTAAATTATTATTATTGGATATTCCCATTTGGTCTAGGACTTACTTTATATAGCATTTTAGAAAGCTATGCTTGGCAACAAAAAAAATCCATCTTCACTAATTTTTTACGAGAGGTGCTATTTCGTGCACTTACTACTATTTTAATAATATGCACCTTTCTTGGCTGGCTAGGCAAGTTTGATCTTTTTATTAAAATTTACTCCTTTACTTATTTAGTCATCGCAATTATTTTACTAGGTTATCTTGTAAAAAATGGCAATTTACAGTTTACTTTTAAAGTAAGTAATGTCACAAAAAAGTTTTCTAAAAAAATACTTACCCTGGTGAAATTTATTTATGGTGGTACATTGGTATATGCTGTAGCCGGTGTATTTGACACCATTTTATTAGCTTCTGTATCCAATAATGGGCTGGCTGCAGTGGCAGTATATTCATTGGCACAAAATATGGCTAGTCTAATTCAAGCCCCCCAGCGTGGAATCATCTCCTCCTCTATCGCTGCACTATCCAAAGCTTGGAAAGACAAAGACCATAAGAGGATACTAACTATTTATCGACAGTCCTCCATTAACCAATTAATATTTGCTGTGGGAATGTTTTCCTTAATCTGGTTGAATTTCGCTGATGGTATTTTTACCTTTCATTTACAAAGTGGCTATCTTGATGCTAAATGGGTTTTCTTTTTCATAGGGCTTATGCGTATCGTTGATATGGGGACCGGTGTCAATTCGCAAATCATTGCCACTTCTACACTTTGGAAATTTGAATTTTATACAGGTATAATTTTATTGTCCATTACCCTTCCATTAAATTACGTACTGACAAAATATTATTTTGATATCATGGGACCCGCAATTGCCAACCTTATTTCTTTTACCATATATAATCTCATCCGATATTGGTATCTGCAAAAAAAGTTTAACATGCAACCTTTTACTCTTCAATCCTTGTTCACAATTATGTTAGGCATAGGCTCATTTTATAGTTGCTATTTCCTCTTCAATAGCTACCATGGAATGATTTGGTTGGTAATTAGAAGCACCTGCTTTATCGCCTTGTATGGTTCGGGTACTATCTTATTAAAACTATCCTCCGATATTTTGCCTATTTGGAATACCTTTCAAAAAAGGCTAGGCCTTCGGCGATGATACTTTTATAGTTAGCGTTTGAAAAATATTGGGTTGTTTTTATCCTGCTATAATGTAATAGAAGAAACGAAATAAATACCATAACTAATCTTCGAACTGGTCCTTATGGAGTAAGTGAAATTCTTCCTCCAGTGATAAATTTATTATTGTAGTATTCCTCCATTAAACTGCTAATTGTAACACCGTCCCGTACGCTGCTGTGTACAAAATAATTATTACCTAAATACACTCCTACATGACTAATTCCACCACTGGTATTGAAAAAAACTAAATCCCCTTCAAGTAGATCTGTAGTAGCTATTTTCATACATTGATTAAATTGATCCTTTGAAGTTCGGGGAAGGGTTAAGCCATATACTTTGGATACTAATTTTTCCGTAAAAGCACTGCAATCAATTCCATTTAGATCAGTCCCACCATATCTATAACGCGTAGCCCACCATTCGTTGATGAAATTATAAAGGGAAAAATTTTTGATACTTTCTACTTCCCTATCCATTAACATAGCAAACTTAAACTGTAAAGAAGAGCAACTTTCTATATTTTCTTTAGGGTTAGCTATAATGGCTGGTGATTGAGTATTGGTAATTGGATTCAATTTTACCTTTTCTTCAACAATACCGATGGTGTTGGAAATTACTTGCGCAGTAAGTTCAATGCCATCAATAAATTTGAGGGAAATACTATGTTTTGTAATGGGGGTTTCTCTTTCTAGCTTGATATTATTTTGTGCTTGTAGCACCGAAGCTGATTCTGGCAAAAGTCCCATTCCGAATGCTAAAAAAAATATGTATTTCATACATTAAATTTTAAGTCTATACATTAGTACGACTTAACCTTCTATTATAAATTCATCTATTTCATCTTTACTCACGATGTCTTCCAAGTCTTCTGTATAAATCATCAGGTAACAACAATTTATTCACATATCCATAAAATCCTTTGTAAAGGTAAGACTCAAAAATCAAAGCCTAGGGTAACAGCAGTAACTATTTGATTTCCATATCATTACCATGTGGAAAAAAGAATTAGAGAAGCAATTCAATCTGAACGATATTTGCAAGACAGCAAAGATAGAATATATGAAAATGGCAAATTGGTAGCAATATTTTTTTCAAAGATTGTTATTACTATTAATTATTTTACTGTTCCCTAATTTCTATAACTTTCAGCTATCTGTTTACAAATTATCAGTTAAAAAATTAGATTACTTTCCTATGGATTTTTCGCACTTGCACGTTCATACCCAGTTCTCTTTATTGGACGGAGCTGCATCTATCAAAAACTTATACCAAAAAGCAATTGCTGAAAAAATGCCAGCACTTGCTATCAGTGACCATGGTAATATGTTTGGTGCATTTGAATTTGTAAAGGAAGCCTATAAACACCGTAATGAAGATAAAACCCTAAAAGTAAAACCAATCATAGGTTGTGAGTTTTATATCACAACCGACAGAACGCGTAAAACATTTAGTAAGGAAGAAAAGGATCCCCGCAATCACCAGATTTTACTGGCTAAGAATGATATTGGATATAAAAACCTGGTTAAACTTACCTCCTTGGGATATATTGAAGGAATGTATTCCAAATATCCCCGAATCGATAAGCAACTTATTCACAAATACCATGAAGGTCTTATCGCTACTACTTGTTGCCTGGGGGCATTGGTACCACAAACCATTTTAAAAAAAGGAGAGGAAGAGGGTGAGAATGAATTTAAATGGTGGTTGAATATATTTCAGGAAGATTATTATATCGAATTGCAAAGGCATGGTATTCCCGAGCAGGATAAAGTAAATCTGGTATTATTAAAATTTGCCAAAAAATATAATGTCAAAATAATTGCCAGTAATGATTCTCACTATGTTGATCAAAAGGATTCCAATGCTCATGATATCCTTTTATGTATCAACACCGGTGAAAAACAGTCAACGCCTAAATGGAGTGAGGTTTCAGATGATGATGTCCAAGTAAAAAATAGGCGTTTTGCATTTCCCAACGACCAGTTTTACCTGAAGACTGCTGCAGAAATGACCAAAGTTTTCGAAGATATACCCGAAGCCATTGATAATACCAATGAAATTGTTTCAAAGGTGGAATTGCTAGATTTAAAGAGAGATATTCTTTTACCTCATTTTGTAGTACCAGCCAACTTCACCTCACAGGATGAGTATTTATCTCATCTAACCTGGACAGGGGCAAAAGAACGCTATAAAATTTTCACTCCGGAAACGGAAGAACGAATCAATTTTGAATTGGGCGTTATTAAGGAAATGGGATTTGCCGGTTACTTTCTTATTGTAAGTGATTTTATAGTG
>CANJDY010000001.1 GCA_947472635.1 Chitinophagaceae bacterium | reverse complement strand
TAGATTACTGCTTCTTTAAAAATGTAGGTACGAAGGCTATTTTTCCTGTTATGCTTCCGGATATCAATAGCGCAGAAATGTTTTCTGTTCAATTTGATCCTGCTACCATATTTTTGACCAATTCCTATGGCATACCCGAACCAAAAGGGGGGCATGAAATCTCGCCTGAGTTAATTGATTTAGTCATTGTTCCCCTATTATGTTATGACAAATCAGGTAATCGGGTAGGATATGGCAAGGGGTATTACGACCGGTTTTTAAAAAAGTGCCGCAAAAATTGTATAAAAATCGGCTTTAGTTATTTTCCTCCCAGTCAATCTATTGACGATATAAATGAATTTGATATCCAACTAGATTATGGCATTAGCCCCGATGCTATTCATGAATTTCGCTAAATTGCATTGTCCATTGAATAATTTCTTAGTTCACCAAAGTT
This sequence comes from Chitinophagaceae bacterium, assembly GCA_947472635.1. The sequence continues at coordinate 35,735 of CANJDY010000001.1, read as the reverse complement.
TCAATTTACCAGCACGTGTTAAAAAGTTTTCGATACTTATTTCTTCCTTTTTCTTTACTATACGGCATCATCCTTATTATTAGAAACTGGTTGTTTGATAAAAATTATTTAAAATCTTCCGCTTTTAATTTCCCCATCATTTGTGTAGGTAATTTGGCTGTGGGCGGCACAGGGAAAACTCCTATGGTAGAATATCTTATTAGAATATTTGGAAATGACTACCGCATAGCAACCCTAAGTAGGGGGTATAAAAGAAAAACTAGAGGATTTGGAATTGCCAATGACAATACTACAGCTCTTGAAATAGGCGATGAGCCTATGCAATTTCATATGAAATTCCCTTCAACTATTGTTGCTGTTGGTGAAGAACGGTTGGTAGCCATTCCGCAATTGCTTCAGGAAAGACCAAATACCCAAGTGATAATTTTGGATGATGCTTTTCAACACCGCACAGTTAGGGCCGGGCTAAATATATTGTTGACAGAAAGAAAGAACCTTTATAGCAGGGATTTATTGATGCCCGCAGGAGATTTAAGGGATACAAGAACGAGTGCAAAAAGAGCACAAATTATTATCGTAACCAAATGTAGGCAAGCATTGAGTATCCAAAAAAGAGATTCGATAATCAAGGAGTTAAGACCAAAAGCGAATCAATCTGTATTTTTTACTGAGATTGTGTATGGCCAACCGTATCATCTTTTTAGTAAAGCTACTTATAGCCTCCAAACAGGTATGGATATGTTGTTGGTTTGTGGTATAGCAAGTCCTAAACCCTTAAAGGAATACCTGACAGCAATTGTTAGAACCTATGATATGCTGCGTTTCCCCGATCATCATATTTTTTCAATCGACGACCTAGAGGAGATTAAAAAGCAATTCGAAAAATTACGATCCTCCAATAAAATAATTCTCACCACAGAAAAAGACAGCGTACGATTGTTGAAATTTGAAAATGAGCTGAAAACTTATCCCATTTATGTGCTTCCTATCGAACATCAGTTTTTATTCAACGATGCAGATCGTTTTTATGGATTGGTGAAGGGGTATTTGGATACTTTTTATTTTCCACCTTCCTAGTTAAAGGAACAGGCTAGGTTATTTACCATTTTATATATGTGAAAGTTTAAATTTTACGGCTAACCAAATTTTTATATGCTCTTTCCAATTACTTAGTAAGTAATAGTGCGGGTTCTTTTTATTTTACAATTTGGGTATTTATTGATTTTTTTAAAATGTTTTCCATTTTAAAAAAAAGGGTTTTTACCGATGATATTTTGCAAAAAGTTTGTTTTCAAGAAAAGGTTATTCAATTTAGTTTTAAATTAAAAAAATGGTTGTTTTTCACAAAAAAATTCCTAACTTGAATTTTGTTATTTGTAGTTAAACAATATCTATGTTTAAACCTAAGATTCCTTTTCAAAAGGGTAATCCTTTAAAAATTACTAGTTCTGGTAAAGGAACTATACAGAATAAAGTATTGTCTTCAAAAGGACAGTTCGATAAAACAACTGATGTTAATAATGTTGATCTGGTTCAGGCTGATTCCCCTGCTATTCAAAGAAAATCATCTCCCAACTGGTCGTATCAATTAAAATCCATTACTCAGCATTCAAACCATCTATCACCCCTACAAAGAGTGGCCGTTTCTCCCAATAAAACGGGGTTGCCGGATAATCTAAAATCAGGAATAGAAAGTTTGTCGGGTATGTCTATGGATCATGTGAAGGTTCATTATAATTCAGCCAAGCCAGCTCAGTTGGCGGCTCATGCTTATGCACAAGGTGCAGATATACATGTGGGACCAGGACAAGAAAAGCATGTGCCACATGAGGCATGGCATGTTGTGCAGCAAGCACAGGGAAGGGTAAAACCTACCACTCAGTTTAAGCAAGAGGTACCCCTTAACGATGAAGTTGGTTTGGAAAATGAAGCCGATTTGATGGGTGCCAAGTCATTACAACAGCACTCAATAATTGAATCTCCTGTTCAGGCAAAAAATAGTGTGGCAAACGCCCCTGTTCAACGGTCACCTTTCGCGAGAGCCGGTGTTCAGATTGCAAAAAAAGGGTTTGGAAATTTCGGTGAGCTAGGTGCTGCAGCTTTATCATCTGCATTAGCGGGTGGCTCACTTGTTTCTCAGCCGCCCCCAAAAATGGCTCCTCCTGCATTTGGTGGAATGGGTGGCTTTGGTGCTGGGAAGCCCCCGTTAATGACGTTGCCGCCTGCTTTGACCAAAGTACCTGGATCCTCTGCAGGGCCTGGGTCGACGCCTTATCCCAATATCGCCGCACTTTTAGCAAAAGGGGATGCAAGCAGTGGATCGGGTGGATTTGGTGGTGGAAAGACTTCTTATCCTTTCTTGTCACCTGGTCTTTTAGGTGCTCATAAACCAAGGGATGAAAGGGACGAAGATCGTGATGAAAAGCTAGCTAAGTTTTTGGATCCTTCTCAAATATTAGCCTCCGCTTCCGAACTTTTTTCCTCAGCAAAAGCAACTGTTCAAGGTGGCGTCAATAGTGCAAAAGAATTCGGCAAACAATACGTAGATGAATCGAAGTTAGAAATCAATCAGCAGCATGGTGAAAGTAAGTATTCAGCCGATATGATAGCAAAGCATTCAAAAGTGGCTGGGGAGGATGAGGCATTGATATTTACTTTAAGTCAATATCTTGCTGGGGAAATTTCTTTGGACGGCATTGAAAAGAGTTTCTCGGCTGCCATCAATTTGGGTGCAGGTTTTACATTTGGATGGAAACAGGGTTGGGAAACTGATCCAATTAATTTACCGGGTATAGGGAAAATCATTGTAAAGTTAGAGGATAGAGAATTAGGTTGGGGAATGGAAGTAGGAGCGGAGGCGAATTACGATAAGAAAAGTGGTTCTAGTGCTGGTATTTACAATAAAATAAAACATAGTTTTGCTGGCACGGTAAATGTACGATTTGCAGACAGTGGCAAAGAATTATTTAATGCGTCCGCCAAAGGTGAGGCGGTGTTAAAAAATGATGCACCTGATTCAGGTGCTAGCAGCCTTGAATTTGATAATGTAAGGGTTAATATGGGTGAACTTCAATCTACTCCTGCAGCCTTGGCAATTAAAGATTTAATAGTTAGGTGGGATATATACCAACAACAAAATCCCTTTGGGCCACATCCATGGGATTAATTGAATCAACTAGACTACTCGCTAAATCTATTCGAGTAGAAAAAATGCATTGAATCAAGTGTTGATGACAAAAATATCGAATCGTTCTTAAATTCACTTTTTTAAGGATTATTCAATGCTAAAATTTGATAAATATAAAAATGTTGGTTAAATTACTTTCTTTAATTGTGGAAAAGGATTTTTTAATTGGAAATGTCCATTATCTGGCAATTTCATTTTTTGTTTAACAATAGCTTATGCTTAAACCTAAGATTCCTATTCAAAAGGGCAATACTTCAAAAATCACTAGTTCTGGTAAAGGAACTATACAGAATAAAGTATTGTCTTCAAAAGGACCGTTCGATAAAACAACTGATGTTAATAATGTTGATCTGGTTCAGGCAGATTCCCCTGCTATTCAACGAAAATCATCTCCCAACTGGTCGTATCAATTAAAATCCATTACTCAGCATTCAAACCATCCATCACCGCTACAAAGAGTGGCAGTTTCTCCCAATAAAACTGGATTGCCAGATAATCTAAAATCAGGAATAGAAAGTTTGTCGGGCATGAGTATGGATCATGTGAAAGTTCATTATAATTCACCCAAACCAGCCCAGTTGCAAGCCCATGCATATGCACAAGGTGCTGATATTCATGTGGCATCTGGACAGGAAAAACATGTACCGCACGAAGCATGGCATGTGGTGCAGCAAGCACAAGGAAGGGTAAGACCTACCACTCAGTTAAAGCAATCGGTTCCCATTAATGATGAGGTTAGTTTGGAAAATGAGGCGGATTTGATGGGTGTGAAGGCGGTTCAGATGATATCTAATGGTAAAAGTCAACAAACGATATCAAAAAATACTAGTTCGGATACTGCAATACAATTAGTTAAGTGGAGACTAGTAAGTCATGGCCAATATGAAAAGGTTCCTGATGGTACCGATGATGCATTAGAGGCCATCCCTGCTGGATCTAAGGAAGTTGAAAGCACAAATCCCATAGAACAGGCTTCTAGTGAAGTTCAAGCACCAGCAGTAGCTGCTGCAGTGGAGGAGGTTAGTTCTGCGGGAGCACTGACTGAAGCAGTAGAAAATTCATCTGTTGCGGATCAGACTGCAGCAATAGCTCAAGCACCAGCAGCAGTTGACAGTTCAATTCCTGAAAGCCAGGCTCATGCTGATAATAAAACTCCCAAAGAATACCAACAGTCTTATGCTCAAAAATCAATATTGGGGGGCTTTAGCTTGGCCGGAAAAGCTGCCGGCGCGATTGGGTCAATTAAAAGTGGGTTGTTTGGTGATAAGGATAAGGATGGTAATGTAAAAAAAGATGCTGAGGGAAAAGAATCAAGTGGTTTATTTGGGTCGCTTTGGAAAAATTTCGGTTTTGGAAAAGGAGGAGCTGGCTCTGCTGATAAGGATTCTCAGGGGGGGGCAATGGGAGCAGTGGGAAAAAAAACAGGATCGGTATTGGGTGGGATTTCGAATTTTCTTTTTGGGAATAAAGATTCAAAAGATGAAATGTCTAAGGATGGGGCGATGAGCACCATCGGTAAAAAAACAGGATCAGCATTGGGGGGGATTTCAAATTTTCTTTTTGGAGATAAAAATGCCAAAGATGAAAAAGATAAGGATGGAGCAATGGGGTCAATTGTAAAGAAAACGGGTTCAGCATTGGGTGGTATTAAGAATTTTCTTTTTGGAAATAAAGATGCAAAAGATAAAAAATCTCAGGATGGTTTAATGGGCACCATTGGAGGAGGGGTTAAGTCTGGTTTGGGTAAAGCCCAAGATTTAATGAACTGGGGAGATGAAGACTTGAAGAAAGATGGATGGTGGAACCAAGTTAAAGGAAGGGGAAAACAAGTTATTGGTGGAATAGGAGGTGTCGGATTAGGGGCACTTAGTTTAGGTGCCGGATTGGTAGCAGGTACTGTTGCTGGGGCGGGTGGATTGGTAGCTGGTGCAACGGCTGTTGGCGCAGGATTAGCTGCAGGTACCGTTGCTGGGGCGGGTGGTTTGGCAGCTGGTGCAACGGCTGTCGGAGCAGGATTAGCTGCAGGCACCGTTGCTGGGGCCGGTGCATTGGCCGCTGGCGCAACAGTTGCCGGAACAGGTTTGGCTGCGGGTGCACTGGTAGGTGCTGGCGGATTGGCCTTGGGGGCCACTGCTGCGGGTGTAGGAGCTGCAGGTGCAACTATTGCTGGAGCAGGGGCGCTTACCGCAGGGGCGCTTGGTGCGGTTGGCGGAGGGTTGTTGTACGGAGGTAAAATGGCAAAAGACGTCATTAATAGACCCAATAAAAACAAGGGCGCCTCACATGCAAAATATGGTGATAATTGGAATGAGATAGATAAAAAGCATCATACTGCCATGAAAACTTCAGATGACCATACGTTTTCTGAGCAGGTACTTCCAAAAGGTTTTCATATGGATGGTAGACATGATTATGGTGCTACCGGTAATAAAACTAAGGCAACCTATGCAAGCCAGACAGTTGGTGGTATTTTGGGGGGAACCAACTCTTTATTGAAGGACTCAGGTGTTGCTAGTTCTGTAACGAATGATATGGGAATTTCTACGGGAGTGTTTGGTGGTATTGGGGGATTAATTACTGCCTACCAAGATGCCAAAGAGGGATTAGGCAATGGGACGGATAACAGTACTAAGGTAAAAAAGGGAGCAGATGTGGTGGCAGACCTTGCTTCCGGTACAAGTACGTTTTCAAGCATTATGTCAAATGCTAGTAATGCGGCTAATTATTCCGGATTGTTTTCCATGATTACTGGTTCCATTGATATATTACGCGGCTTTATAGGCGGAGTTAATGCATACAATAGAAAAAACACTTCTAACGAATTATTAAAAAAGACTTTAAAGGGAATAAACGAAAAGAATAAAATTGACCAGAGCACTTTTTTTGCTGAAGATGATATTGAGAAATGGGTTAACAGTGGCGATGAGACTGCTAAGGAAAATATTGCAATATTACTCAAGGGGTATAAAGGCGACCATGAGCAAGATCTTCACCAGATTGCAGATATAGCCGATCAGGTGAAAGATACACAAAATAGAAATATGGTTTCCGCAGGAGGGTTAATGGCTAAAGGGGCAATTGCAGTGGCAGGGGGGGCAGTCCTGTTTGTATTAGGATCCAATCCTATTGGTTGGGCCTTGTTAGGCACAGCTGCAGTAGTGGGTATCGGAATGTTAATTTACAACGCGATTCAAAAAGGGAAATCTAAAAAGCAAATCGCCATTAAGGAACTTGATGTTGATGAAAAGGCTCAAAAAGAATGGGATGATCATGAAGATAAATATACTGGATTCACTTTTAGTGCTTTGAAGAATACTGTTATGAATCCAGATGAAACGAGCGAGAAATTAAATAAAAAAGGAGCCAGTCCGTTATCTGAAAAATTAGACGAACATAACTTTATGGATGTTGATCATTTCTATTCCAATTATATCAATGCAACCGCACACAAAATCCAGCATGAGGCATATTTGAATAAGGATGAAGCTTACATTGAAATTGTAAAGAGTTTAGGTTTCAAGGGTCCGAAAGATATTGGCGATGATCCAAGTAAATACCCAACTCCAAAGCAGATTGCCAAACAGTTGAACGCGTAGGTTGGTATTAGATTTTATAAGATAAAAAATTTCAAATAATGTTAAAAGGATTGAATAAGTACTTAGTTGAAAATAAATACCAGTCTACTTTTGAATTGGCTAATGAAAATATTTTTTATGATCGACTTCTGATTCAATATTTCGCGGTAATCAACGGCCAAAATACCTATTGGCCAATAGAAATTGGCAAAATACCTTTCGGAGACGATAGCTTAAATGGTCTTACGTTGCTGCAAATTTATACTCCCATAGTGGGAGATATTTCAGTCAATAATTATTTACCCACCTGTGATATTGTCGCTAAAATCAATCCAAAACTTACACTCGGTTGTTTTGGTTTTCTTGACTCCCATAAACTGATATTTTTCAAACATAATATTATATTTTCTGATCAAGATTTCGATCATAATTGTGTTATTATCGATAAAACATTGTCGATTATGTTCTATATGCTGGAAAATTTCCAAAAGGCATTGGTGGATGTTGCCCATGGAAAAAGTACTGTTGATGATGCAATGGATGAAATGCCGTTGAATTATATTTATAAATGATCTTTTAATGCTGCTTCGTCAACTTCATTTCACTTGCTCGTTGGTTGTAAAATATTTTTTTTTAGAGAAGATTGCATTTTATCACACTAGGTTATGCTATGATTTTTTTCTAAGGTAGATGTGATGATTGGTCTATTTTATTGTAAAACTATTTAGCCATCACCTTGCCAAATTTTCCAGATGCTAACATAAAAAGAGATTCTATCAATTAGTTCTTAATGATACATAAAAATGGTGTAGTCATTTTCCAGGTACCCATCATGCAAGCTACAATTAGGGGTAAGGGTTTTGCAAAAAGAAAAGATCATATTTTTGTCATAAGCAGTTATGAGTGTATTATTTGCTGGTTCTTTAGATAGCATATTAAAAGCAATGCCCAAGCGTGATCCATTATATAGTTTGTGTATCATCTCAAAAGCATACAATGGGTTGCTATTTCTGTAATTTAGTAACCCAGAGGCAAGTGTATAATCAAAAATAGGAAGTGAAGCCGTTTCCACATCTCCCTGGTAAAAAACAACATCCGTCATATTGCCGTATACAGACAAAGCTTGCATTACAAAGGCAGGTATTTGCTCAATGCCATAATAGCGACAGGTAGGGAATTTGTTTTTCAGATACCCACAAAGATCCGCAATTCCACATCCTGCATCTAGTACGGAACATTGTTCAAAATCTGATAATTGGCTTAATATTTCAAACCGAATTTGCTGAGAATGAACATCTGCCCACCCCAAATTCTTAACATCCCCCTGTGCATTCAGGCTGATAAGGTTATTATGGTATTTAAAAATGGCAGCGGTGTCTAATAATGACATAGTAAGGGAAGTTTTGTCTGCAAAGAATTAAGGGACTTCCTTCTTTTTTAGCAATGGCTTAATTAATAAAAAAGCCATAAATATTCCAAAAAATATCCCAATCATTATGATGGAAAGCAAGGTAATAAAAGGAATGTTGATACAGGACGAAACTTTCGCTTTCGTACATTGTAGACTGGTTAAAATATCCAAAGAATCGGATGCTGTTAGAACTGACGAGTCAGGTTCTTCAATGCCTGAAGAGTTGCCTTTACTGCTGCTTCCCTGTAACATTTGTCTTTGGGCTTTTCTCTTTACATTTTGAGGGGTAATTTTTAAACGATTTTGAGCAGCCTGGGCTTTACTTTTTTCACGATAGAGTGCTTGGTAAAGAGATGATACGGTAATATCTTTTTTGTTGTCTTTTCCCTTTATTTCAATATACTGATTCTCTGAAACCATCCCAAAATAAGGAATCATGTCACTGGTAAAAAGATAAAGAAAACTTACAACGATAAATATGAACCAAAATACCAAAGTTGTTAAGGGTAGTGTCTTGTAATATTTACCTGTATTTTCTTCTCCCTTATTTTTTATTCTAAGATAAAGCAGGTAGGAAAGAACTAAGCAGATAATCAATACAATTAAACCAAACCTAAGAACATTGTTATTAAGCGTTTTATTAGCAATTACAAAGGTGGTAGTTTTTTGTTGTACAGCCAAAGTGTCAAAACCAAGTTGGTGAATATTAATCGCCATTGTTGATTTCAATACAGGGTCTTCTATATTTTCAAAGCAAATTTCACAAGGATTATTTAAAATATAATGGTAAAGTTTCCATCTTAAACTGAATTTTTGATATAAGGAAAGCTTGGGTAATTTGGTTTTGTCAATGATACTATCTTGAAGCTGTAAGGTATCCACCTGGCTAAATTTATACATCAGCATGTCATTCAATTCGCCATAACCTTCATCAAAGCCCAATGCGTAGAGTGCTACGCCACCTAAACCATTCTGCAAAACAAAATCATATTTTTTTTCTAACGTATTTTGATCTTCTAAAAAAAAACGTCTGACCAGTATACCTTTTTTATTGATGCTATCCATGGTAGCGGTTCCATTCTCGTCATCGTACATAACTGGCCATTGGTAATTTCTTCTTATTTCACCATAAGTTAGTATTTGAGAAAAATTAAATCTATTGGAAGAAGCAGAAAAAGACCATCGGGCACCCTGATAGCCTAACCCCAAGATTAATTTATCTGGAGCAATATTTAAATTAGTGTAGTAAGAAACGGTTGACTCAATACTACTTAATTGCTTCCCTTTAATAGATGCAATTGGAGTTGGAATGCTTGTCTGTATTGGGTTATAGAAGTCTAGTAAATATGAATCAATAAACTCATTTATGTTTTCAAAATCAAAAGGAACATTTGCTTGTGCATTGGGTAAAATAAGGTAAATTTGATAGTTTTTATTTTCCCCTTTGATGCTAAGGTTAAAATCTCTAATAAAGCTGGTAAACTCATTTTTAAATAATGGATCAAGCTCATTTATTTGTAAACAAACCCCTTCGGAAAGTCGCATCGCCAATAAAAACTGGGTGTTTCGAAAAAATGATTTTTGAGTAGATTTATTGAGTAGAAATTTCGAAAAGTCATCCTTGCTAGAGAAAATAAGATTTACGATGGGGTAAATTTTTGCTTGTTCAAGTGAAAATAGGGTGGGAGATATATCCCATCCATTTAAGCTTTTAAAATTACCTGTTTTGCAATCAACAAATAATCCATTATAGATAATTTTATCAAAGTTCTGAAAATTATAATTCGAAGCTGGTTCATTATTATAGTTGAAAAATCCCAACACTTTTACTTTGTTGCTGGTAAGGGTAGTAAATCTTTTAACTATACCATTGGCAGTATCAATTACTTCTTGAATTGCCCCTTTTTGTTGGGCTACTTCTCTTAACGCTGCTATTTTTTCCCTTTTGTCCTTGTCATTTTTAGATTGAGAAGCTTGCTGGGTAACCAATGGCAAGATTTTACTTGTCAATGCATCAATGTCAGAGTCAGACACAGGGTTATTAGAGGAAGCAACAGTATTATCTGGCGGATCTGCTGCTGCAATACTGGGGACATCAGGTTTTATTTTTATACTGCCGATTAATGTAATTAGGGTGTCGAAATGCTGATTTTCCCTTTTGGATAGTTCCTCTATTAGGAATTTGATATTCTCTGCAGAAACATTGATGGAATCCTGGATACCCAAAGATTCAACAATTTCTAGTATTCTCTTTTTTTGATTTTCCCTAACGTTGGATTTAAATTTAAATAATTCAAATACTTTAAAAACCAAGCTTTTTTTAATTTTTTCAGCATCTGCCAATAGTTTTTTTTCAGCGTCAGCCGCCGCCTTTTTAGCCGCCGCACCTGCTGCAGCAACTTGTTTTTGCGTATCAGCAGGAGCTTGTGCATAAGTTGAACTGTACAAAATGGTACAGAAAAATAAAAAGAATGTTATTTTTAAAGCTTGTTTATAAAAAAAAATCATTACGGAAAATCTTTAGGATAAAAGCTTTTCAAAATTAGGGTATTTTTCTATACAAAGCGAAATTTATATGACTTGAATTTTATAACAAATGTTTGTACACATTGGCTTTGAAACTTGAATGTTCAAGTTTCTGATGTTTTTTTTGAATAAAATAATTACTCCATGTTTCAGGTCAAAAATTGATTTATTTTTTTCTTTTTAGTTTATTTACTGAACTATAATTATTGTAATCCGATTAAATCGCTACAATTTTTATTAGTTTTCTTTAATTTCAGCACTTTTAGTCTTCTCTTAGATCATTTCATATTATTTAAAAAACTATACATTATTTGTTTGAATACTTTCTTTTATTTGTAGTATGATTTACGAAGTTTTGCAAACAATCTCGGATGGGTTAAATATTTTTTTTAAAACCAGGCTTCGTGTTTTGGAGGATAAAGCAATTATTTCAGCATTGGTCAACCAGGATGGAACTGTGGCTATTCAGGAAGAAAATAAAGTTTTAATAACGTTGGTAAATCTGGAGAAGGAGCCTACCAAAGTAGGTGCAAAAAGTGATGGAAAGCAATCGGTGTCCATTAATTTATATGTTCTTTTTTCCTGTTATTTTTCTAGTAGTAATTATGTGGAGGCATTAAGATTTTTATCTTATACCATGAATTATCTAAATGACAATAATACAATTGATATATCTTCTGGAGGCACCTTACGAAGTACTAATTCCAGCAATGGGTTAAAAGTTCAGGTTGAACTTGAATCTTTGGGTATGGATAAAAATAGTCATTTATGGGGTGCCTTGGGTGCCAAATACATGCCATCTGCTTTGTATAAAATCAGAATGATAGCGCTTGACAGTAATTCACTAGTTGAATTCAGACCTTCTACAGGTGCTATCAGTAGTGAAACCAAAGATATGGGGTGATGAGGTGACTAGTGTTACGAAAACCGATTTCGAGGTAATTTTATAGTTAAAAATGCTTTTATCGAATCTGGAAATATTTTCAAACTGATGAATACAAGCGTATTTTTCGAATGTAGCAGCTGCACCCAAAGGTTAAATAATTAAATTAGTTTCCACTTTGGCACTAGATTCATATCGGAAATACTTTTTTAAGGCTGAAGGTTTCCGTAATTTTAAGTGGCCGAAGGATCAGATTTTTGAATAATTCATTTATATTTAGCTAATCCTACTGATTTTTTAGTTCAGTCATATTTAGTAAATTTTTTTATAATTGCAGAGATTGGAAGGAGCAATGGCTTTGTTTCAATCAGTTTTCGTTTGTTGTTGAAATGAAATTATTTACACCACGAACTTATCAATACAATATGAATCCAAGTTATCAACTTTTGTTTCGAATCAATTTTTTCCACACTTATTTTCAAAATGGCGAGTTGAGGAATTTGCAGGTAAAAGCAGATTCCCTGACTGAACGTGTTTTTATTAATTACGATTTGATTTTTCGCAAGGAAGTTAATGGTATAGGGATTTATTATGCCGAGCAATTTGCTGATAGTGGCCGAACTAGGAATGAAATTCTAGCTGAAAATCTTCAATTTAATTTTAAACTTAGTTGTAATGATGAAAATATTTTGAATTACACCGATGATATGCCTCTGAGTATAAAAGATAGTTTGTTTTATTTTGAATATCCAGTAAGCTCTAAAAATGCTGAATCTGGTCTACTTCATTCCAATATTTATGCAAATAAAAATGATCTTAAATTAAATGCCCAACTGGAGCAGCCTTATTTTTCGAAGCCATTTGGACATATCAAAATCAATATTGATCAACAAATTCCTACTGATTTGACAGTACGATTTAAGGCTCCGGAATTGTATTGGAGGTATGTAATACATGCTGCTCATTTGATGGAGTTTGAGGGTTTAGCGGTTGCAAATAAAAATAAAACTATTTTTTTTAGCGGTCCACAATCCATACAACTTCCTAATGGAAAAATTGCTATTGCTTTTACTTCTCCCGCTGCCATTGTTTTTAAGGAAATACCTGATATTACTTGGCAGTTATTAGTGCAATTTAAGTTGGGAGAGAATTTGGGAAGGGTAATGATGCCCAATTTACCGGTGCCTAAAAATAACCAAGTTAGTTTTTTGGGTAAGCAATATGCCATGGAAAATGAAAAGCGGGTTTTGGAAATATTTATTTAAAAATAATAAGTCAACTTATTTTTAATATAATTTATTGTTTAATATTTTAATTTATAATATTAATAATGGCTCTTTTGAATATTAATTAAATCTAATATGTAAATTCTTTTTTTTTTATTTTAATTTATTCTTATTATTGTAATTGAATTTATTAATTTCCCTATTTTATCAAAAAATCAAAAATCAAAACATGGCTACAAAATTAATGACACCGGGTGTTTACATAGAGGAAAAAAATGCTTTTCCTAGCTCCGCTGGTGCTGTTGAAACAGCTGTTCCCGTATTTATCGGTTACACTGCCAAGGCATCCAGAAATGGTAAATCGCTTTCTCACGTTCCAACAAAAGTTAATTCTTTTGCTGAATATGTTGAAATGTTTGGCGCAGGTTTTCTTGCAAAATTCACTGTTGCTGATTCAACTGATTCATCAGAAGAATCTTTTAATTTGAATGGTAAGGAAATGGTTGTCAAAATTAAAAGTAACAATGAGGCTTTGTTATATCGCTCTCTTAGATTTTTTTATGCTAATGGAGGTAGCTCATGTTACATTCTTTCAGTTGGTACTTATGGTGAAAAGCCAGAAGGTTTTGACATTTCCTTTGATGACTTTTTAGGAAGTGATACCAAGCCAAATCCATTCAGTATTCTTGAAAAAGAATTTGAGCCTACTTTGATAGTTATCCCTGATATTATTGCCAAGGGAGCAGAATGTTATCCAGTATACCAGCAGGTGTTATTACATTGTGCAAAAACACAAAGTCGTTTTGGAATCTTTGATATTGCTCATGTTCCATCTAATACAACAACCGAAACTATCACAGAATTTAGAGAACAAATAGGTGTGAACGCGCTTAATTTTGGAGCTGCTTATTATCCTTGGGTAAAAACTAGCATTGTAAATTCTAATGAAATTAGTTTTGAAAATATTGATGATTCAGTAGATTTAGAAACTTTATTACCTGAATCTAATGCCCAAGAGGTAGTTAAAAAATTCAAGGCTTTATCGGCTGATGCAGTTACTGCGTCTGTTAAGCAAAGTTATCATCAATCCTTAAGTGCTTCCAGCATTACGTATGTAAATTTATTGGCTGAAATTAGAGCCAATTTAAATTTATTGCCACCTGCTGCTGCAATGGCTGGAATATATACTTTAGTAGATACAAGCAGAGGCGTTTTTAAAGCTCCAGCCAACGTATCTATCAGTGCAGTGAATGCTCCTTCTATCAACATTTCTCATGAGGAACAAGAAAGTCTAAATGTTGATGTAATGGCGGGAAAATCTATTAACGTTATTCGTCCTTTCCCAGGAATTGGAACTTTAGTTTGGGGAGCCCGTACATTGGATGGTAATAGCCAGGATTGGAGATATATCAACGTTAGAAGAACATTAATAATGATTGAGCAGTCGCTAAAACTAGCAGCTCGTACCTATGTTTTTGAGCCAAATGATGGAAGTACTTGGGCAAGCATCAGTGCTACGATGAGTAACTTCTTATTTAATCAATGGAAGGGTGGTGCTCTTGCCGGATCTGCTCCAGAGCAAGCTTACAGCGTTCAGGTAGGTCTAGGTTCTACCATGACTCCCACTGATATTTTAGATGGTATTATGCGAATTGAAGTAAAGGTTGCTGTAGTAAGGCCTGCTGAATTTATCGTAATTACCTTCCAGCAAAAACAACAAGAATCATAATTTCAAATTACCTGTAATTAAATTTCAAATTAATCAAAAAATATTTTTTTTATGGCAGAATTAGGAGATAATCAATCGAAAAACACCTGGCCTTTAGTAAAATTTCAATTCCTTGTAAAAATTGAAGGTTTAGGTGATACTTTTTTTCAAGAAGTTTCTGGTCTAACAGCCGAAACACAGGTAATTGAATATAGAGCGGGAAACAATACTTTGTATTCCACCGTAAAAATGCCTGGTATTAAAAAGTACACCAATGTAGTATTTAAGAAAGGTAATTTCCAAGGGGATAATCAACTTTGGGATTACTATAGTTCAATTCAAATGAACACAATTAAAAGGGTTAAAGTGGAGATCGCATTATTGGATGAAGACGGAAAACCTGCTGTTCAATGGGTATTGAATGAAGCATTTCCAGTTAAAATGACTATTTCTGATATGAAAGCAGACGCCAATGAATCAGCCATTGAAACTTTAGAGATGGCTTACGAATCAATGACTCAAACAGCTGCTTAGTTTTAGAAGCAAGCATCAACTTAACTAGTTCATAACATTTAATAAGTTACCTCTATGTATATCAATATGTAGGGGTAACTTATTTTTAATTCAGTATATCATGTCATCTTCCTATCCTTTAGTAAACTTTAAATTTTCATTAATGGTTCCCCCGTTCATGTCAAAGGCGGACTGTTCTTTTCAGGAAATTAGTGGTATCAATGCTTCTATGACCTTTGATGATATTCAGGAAGGTGGCACGAATACCTATAAGTTAAAATTACCAACAGGGGTGTCATGGGAACCATTGGTTTTAAAAAGGGGAATTATAAAGGGATCTTGGTTAATCAATTGGGTTCAATTGGCGATTAATACTTTTTCCTTTACAAGTCTTCCCATAATTGTTACCCTTTTAGGCGATAATGGTCAACCAGTATTGTCTTGGAATTTTTTAAATGCTTACCCAATCGGTATGAAAACATCTAACCTCAATGCTATGGGAACAGGTGAGGTTTTGTTTGAAACCCTTGAATTCCATCATCAAGGTTGCTATAGAATAGAATTATAATATTACTTATGCCTTTAGAAATACGAGAATTAATAATAAAGGTTACCGTTGACCAAAACAGGCAAAATAATAATGTACCTGATTTGGACGACCGCCTTAAAAAAATGAAATCCGATTTACTTCGTGAGCTTTCTGAAAAAATTAAAAATAATATTAAGCAGTTGATGTATAATCGTTAAAATTATGGCGCTATTAAAATTAATGTTTACCACCCATACCGAAGCTGATTGTTTTGATTGGCCGACAGATAGGATATTTGCGCATATCAATCCATCAAGTTACACTCGTTCTTATGCCAATACATTTAAGAAATTAGCTGTACAAGGTGATTCAAAAGCAACACAAACTTTTGATTCTGCTGCCCCTGAAAAGTTAGTGTTGTCTGATTTAATTATTGATGATACTGTTATTTTATATCCCTTGATGCTAACCAACACAGGAACGTTTGTATATTCAGTAGGTTCTTATGTGGAGGCACTCAAAGCGGCAGTTTATGATTTTGCAGGAGATGAACACAGACCTTTGTATGTTAAAGTGACTTGGGGAAGCCTAGTTTTTAAGGGTGTATGCAAAAGTTTTGACGTAAAGTATACTTTGTTTAATTCTCTGGGTATTGCCCTAAGAGCCACTGTCAACTTAGGTTTAGAAAGTTCAGTTGATCGTAAATCAGTAGGTTTGCTTGCTTGGTTGAGCTCTCCTGATCTTACCCATTCTAGAACTGTTAAGGCCGGGGATTCTTTATCTGCTATGTCAAACAATATTTATAAAGATAGTTCGTACTATATGGAATTGGCAAGGGCTAATAATTTGAATAGTGTGTTTGATATTGAACCGGGAGATCAAATATATTTTCCTCCTATAAAAAAATAGTATATGCCTGTCAATCCGGGAGATGATATCGAAGCAGGTAGTATTAGGATTACTATCACCATCAATGGATCTGTGGTGAGTGATATCTATGGTGTAAATTCGATTTTGGTTCAGCATTCGATTAACCAAATTTCTTATGCAGAAATTGGGTTGGTAGGGGAAGATCCTTCACAATCTTCTATTCCCTCAATTGATGAATCCGGTTTTATTCCCGGAAGTACCATTACCATTTCAATCGCTTACGATAGCAATTCAGAAGAAATTATTTTCAAGGGCTTGATTGTTCAACAAGGAATAGAGATCAATGCATCTAATCCGCTGCGATTAAATTTACTTTGTAAACACCAATTGGTAACGGCTACCTATAATCGTACGGAGGAAGAATTCCATACCAAAACGGATAGCCAAATTATTCAATCCATATTGACTACATATGGTGTTACAGCCAGTGTTGACAGTACTTCCATTACTTATGAGGTGTTAATGCAAAAATTAGCAACCGATTGGGATTTTATTAGATCTCGTGCAGATTATAATGGATTACTAATTACAATGGATGGAACATCTATAAAAGTTGCTAAGCCCATTTTTAGTGCTTATCCTGTACTCAGAGTTGCTTACGGTAGTTCAATAATTTCTTTTAAAGGTGAGGTGAGTGCGGAATGGCAGCCACCAACATTAGAGGCTTCTGGTTGGGATATCAAAACTATGGCATTGATCAAGTCGGCTGCTGCTGAACCCACCATGAGTGCACAAGGGAATTTAACCCCTAAATCTCTTTCCAGTTCCTTGAAACAAAAAAAACTTTCTTTAATCTCCAATACCTTGATGTCTTCGGCTGAATTAAAAGCATGGGCTGATGCATCTTTGTTGAAATACAGGTTAGCCGCCATTCGTGGTGAAGTAACTTATATAGGCAACTCAGTTGTTAAAACGGGTGATATCATCACATTGGAGGGAGTGGGAGAGAAGTTTAATGGTAGTGCTTATGTAACGGGTGTTACCCACAATATCGTTGCAGGGGAAACCTGGGAAACAACAGTTCAATTTGGTCTAGAAGAGCGATTTATTCATGAAAAATTAAATTTTAATTATCCGTCTGCCACTGGGCAATTACCTGCAATATCAGGATTGCAAATCGGAAAAGTAAAGCAATTGTCAAAAGACCCCCAGTCACTTTATAGAATATTGGTTTTATTGCAAACCAATGCCATCACTAAAACAGGGTTATGGGCTAGGTATTCTAATTTTTATGCTACAAGTACTGCAGGTGCTGGCTTTCTACCAGAAATTGGGGATGAAGTAGTGGTAGGTTTTTTGGAGAATGATCCTAGAAACCCTGTTATTTTAGGCTCTTTATATGGTAAAAATGTACCAGCCAATGTTCCTGCAGATGAAAATAACTATATCAAAGAGATTCAAACAAAAGCCAAGTTAAAAATCAACTTTGATGACCAAAATAAAATTATTACCATTAGTACACCGGGAAAAAATTCGATTACTATTGATGATAAAGCCAAAAAGATTTCAATTGTAGACCAAAATAGTAATTCTATTATGATGGATAGTACTGGAATTACGCTTACAAGCGCAAAAGATCTTAAGCTTACCGCAAAAGGAAACATCGTTTTGGATGCCACCAGTGGCCTTACCCTTACCGCTAAGCAAGATGCTGCTATTTCAGGATTAAATGTTAAACTTGAGGCAAAAGCTGCTTTAACAGCTAAGGGGACTAGTGGAGCACAATTAACCTCCTCTGGCACAATTGTAATAAAGGGAGGATTGGTAAATATAAATTAAAAAAATAATACGATGGGTATGCCAGCAGCTAGGGTGTTCGATTTACACCTTTGTACAAAAACAACCGGACCAATTCCACATATAGGAGGTCCTATACTCGGTCCTGGGGCCAAGACAGTGAAAATTGGTGGTTGGTCAGCGGCTTTGGTAGGCGATAAAGCACTTTGTATTGGGCCACCAGACTCGCTAAAACAAGGTTCTGAAACGGTTAAAATTGAAGGTAAAAAGGCGGTAAGATTGGGGGATTCCACCGATCATGGTGGTTTTGTGATGTTTGGTATGCCCACTGTTTTAATTGGATAATTTATTAACCTGCTTCAAAATTATGGCTAAGCAATTGAAAAGCTTTTTAGGTAAAGGTTGGTCTTTTCCACCTGTATTTGACAAATTGAATTTGGGCGTACAGATGGAAGAAAATGATAAAGATATCATTTCCAGTATTCGTATTATTTTAGGCACTTATCCTGGTGAAAGATTAATGCAACCTGAATTTGGATGCAGACTAAAACGAATGAATTTTGAAAATATTGATGATGGTGCACTCCTTCAAATTGAGGATATTATCAGTGGCGCATTGCTGAAATTTGAGCCAAGAATAAGGTTCGAAAATGTAGAATTGGTTGAGCATAATTATAATGACGGTGTCATTGTTTTGCGTTTGAATTATAAAATTATCATCACCAATTCCAGACATAATTTAGTCTTTCCTTATTATATGTTGGAAGGTACCAATTTAGGTTAGTAGTCCTATTCAAAACTAGCAATATGAAAAGAACGAGATATACCTTTGATGTTAACAGTGGTTTAAGCCAACTAGCTAGGATTTTGCCTGAGCAGGGGGATACATTTGTTCAAATTGATGAAAAAACCGAAAGTGAATTGCTTAGTTTTATCTATCGGTTTTCCTCAACTATAAATTATTATAATCTCGGTAATAAAAAAGAGGGGGACTGGCAATTTTTTTTTAGTGCAAACCCTCATCTTTTACTTTCTATCCTCAATGACATCAATGTTTATTCTTTCAATTTCACTTATGACAAACTAAGTGATTATATTCGAGCCACCCCTAATGTTACCGAACAAATTGTTACGCTAGAAAAAATATTTATTTTTTTGTACCAGTTGATTATGGAAATGCATGCAACTTATGAAAGAATTTCCAAAATCATTCAACCCTTGGCTGCAAATCCTGAGGAAGGATGGCAGGATAATGACATCATTCATTTATACAAACAACTCTTTATTTGGAGAGAAGATCTTTTGCAAGTTAAAGGCGTAGTATTCTCTACCGAACATTGGCCAATTTTAGAAATTCAACAGGATGAAAGTTTTGTTCCTTCTCATTTCGAATTTGATTCCCAAGATGCTATAAAGGGTAAAATTATTTATGCTTTATCCAAGTTGGAAGTGTTTTTTGGAGATGTACAAGGTAAGTATGCTTACTACTTGAGCAATGGTAAATATTTGTTGAAAAAAGTTTTGCAAAACTTAGAAGTTTTTTATGAACCTCATTTAGGTGTTGTGAAGTCTTTTTTAAAATTATATCAACATCTACAAGATAAAATCAATTTATTACCCAAAAGGCATCTTGATTTTTATTACCAACAAATTTTAGGGCAGTTGCCTGCCCAACAGCAAGTAGACAGCACCCATTTAATAGTAACGATTGGTAATAGTATTACTGAATACTTGCTTAAAAAAGATACTTTGTTTATTGCTGAATTTCCTGAATTAGAGAAGAAATATCTATATAGGTCTATTAAGGATACAGTTTTAAATCAGGCTCAATTAGTTTCTTTTTACAATATTTTAATCAGTGCTGACCCACTTGTGAATGGGGGGGGAGATTCAGTCGGGTTATCTGAAAAAATAGTTTATCAAAGTTCTTATGATGTAGAAAAATTGCAATTGCTGGAAAATATAAATAATAATGGAGTGTCTTTATTTGGCGAAGACCCTACTGTTTTATCAAGTGCAGCAAGTGCAATGGAAAATGCGAAATATGGTTTTTTAGTGGGCTCCGAAATTTTATACCAGCCTAGTGGCAAACGAACATTTAGCCTTCATCTTTATTTGTCTGAGAACTCTTTTGATCTATTGAAAAATTATGTTCAGTCTTTTAGTAAACTGATTGGTAAAAATGAAAAAGTGGTGGCAAATGATTTATTTAAAGCTGCCTTTAATATTTCAATTACCACTGAGCATGGTTGGTTTGATTTAGATTATTTTAGTGTCAAATGTGATTTGACTGCTTCTGCCGAACGAGTGATTTCTTATAATTTTCAACTTCGGGAAGATCAACCTGCTATTAGTGTCTATAAAAGTTCTATTCACACGGGTGAATATCCTGCTTCCATTCCGTTATTGTATTTTTCTATCAACCCTCATTCTTTTCACAATGCATATTCTTTTTTGAAAGGTCTGGTTATTGATAGGATTGGATTTGATATGAACGTGAGTGAAAATAGCCAGTTTATCTTATCCAATAATCTTGGATTGATTAGCACGGATAATCCTTTTACTCCCTTTGGTCCTCAGCCATCAGAAAATGCTTACTTCGACATTCAAAATGAAAACATATTTAATAAGTTTACCAATGATTTCTCTTTGCAAATTGAATGGTTCAATTTGCCTTCTAATGAAGGGGGATTTAAAGAGTATTATAAAGCGTATGGTCAACATACAGATAATGATTCTTTTGAGGTAGGGGTTAGTGCAATGGAGATGGGGAAGTTTAAACCAGATGTTACTGAACAGCAACAATTCAAGCTATTTGAATCCCATCGAAAAGATGATTCTATTGGATTATTGAAACCATTTACTAAAATTCAACAGGTAGATTTTGGAAAATTAAAATTTTCTAATGACATGTCCTTAGAAAAGGAATCGGAACAAATTACCCAAAAAGCTCAGAAAGGAATTATTAGAGTTCAATTGATTTCTCCTACGGATCCTTTTGGGCATAAAATTTATCCCAAGTTATTCTCTGATACGACAATTCACAATTCAAAAAAATTTGTGTCAAAAAGAGAAATGCCAAAGGAACCGTTTACTCCTTTTATTAAATCTATCAATGTCAGTTACCGACTTGAATCAGTGGATATTTTGAATAGGGGATTGATTGATGAAAAGTTTGAAACAGACATTTGTTTTATTCATGTACACCCTTTTGGATACGATTTAGTATATCCAAACCCAAAGCAGTCTTTTTTTAAATTAATTCCAGAATTTTCTTTCAACCGTCAATTTTACTTGGGATTCAAAAACATTGCCCCTTCTGATGAATTGAGTCTTTTTTTTGAATTAAAGGATTTTAAACCTACCCACAGCATCATTGGTAAGTCAGGTATTTCTTGGTGTTTTCTTCAAAAAAATAAGTGGCTACCTTTTCCTTCTATTCATGTTTTAGGCGACACTACGGATGGTTTTATTAAATCGGGTATTGTAACCATTCAACTACCACCTAATATTACTAATGATAATACAATTTTAGCGAAGGATATATATTGGATTTCTGCCCAAGTTACTGGCAATTTGAATTATAGTATGGAATTGAATTCATTGTTTACCAACGCGGTTGTTGTTGAAAGGGTCAACAATTCGGGCGATTTTCATTTACTTTCTTTACCTGCCAGTTCAATCAGTCAAACTGAGACTCATTTTCCAGAGATTGATCAAATTTTTCAGCCATATACCTCTTTTGGGGGGGTAATGGGAGAAACTAGTACTCAATTCAATACCCGTGTTGGAGAATTGCTTCGATCAAAAAATCGGTTCATCACTACTAGA
The DNA here is from genome assembly GCA_947472635.1 of Chitinophagaceae bacterium. The sequence goes on along the minus strand of CANJDY010000001.1, from coordinate 13,679 downwards.
GACCTTACTCAAGCAATTTTAAACCATTTCCCCACTTTAGCTTATGTTCAATGTATGGCCAATGGACGTCAAATAGATTTGCTAATGGAGGATATGGATGTATTAATCATGGTAGTTCCAGGATTAAAACCAATAACTCAGTATGATGAAAATCAGTTGCCTTCTGTTGATTATGCAGAATTGCATATCATAACCTCCTATGTTAGAGGACTCCTCCCAGCCTCTATTAAATTTGTGGTAACCAATCCGGTTTATGAGTTTATAAAGGTAAAATGTTGCGTCCAGTTTGAAGATAGCAGGTTGAATCAAAAAATGAATGCAAATGTTAACCGATTAAATGAAGAGATTATTCATTTTATTTCTCCGTGGTTAAGTAATAGTAATGTTTCTAATTATAAAGAAGGACGTGTTATTTATGTAAACGATTTAATTAATTTTATTAAAAAACGACCTTACGTTAATTATGTGACTGGAGTGTCGTTATTGCATTTTTACAAACAAAAAGATCCTCAATCCAATCAATTACTCAATTTTATGTATGATACTGCTTTGCAGCCTACTGAATCAATTAGTGCTACAATTTCTGGGGCACTGTTAGTTCCTATGGTAGACCATATCATAAAAATTGTAAATGCTGAAAAGTTTTTTCCTGTGTCAGTTTCAGGTATTAGCAACTTCAAATTAGGAAAAGAACTAATACTTTCTGATGGACTCAAACAAATAAGTGTAGACCAGCAGACAAAAATTCAAACCAAATTACCTACTTTTACCTTAACACTGAAATTGTAATAATGTCATTTTCAAAAAATAAGATATACGATCGGGAACACCTCAAAAACTTCTTTAAGAATGGAAGTATTCCCAATGAGAAGCATTTTTCTTTTTTAATTGATTCACTCATTAATAAGCAGGATGATGGTTTCAATAAAGATGCTGAAAATGGACTTGTTCTGAGTTCATCTGGTATTTCAAATAAATTAATTACTTTTTTTAAAAGTGTTGATGATTTAGAGCCTTTTTTTCACATTGAAGTAGACGATACTGGTTCTTATAGTTTTAAACTTAAACCCAACGTAGGTGATGATAAGGATGAGGCTGATAAAAAATCATTTTTCTTTGACGAGGATGGAAGTTTAGGGATAGGAAAAAGAAGGGAAAATGGAATGAGGTTAGATGTTGATGGTTTTGTTTCAATGAATGGCCGAACTGGAAGCTATCGTGCAGGTTATATTCCTGCCAATGGAAAATGGCATTCGGTGGTGAAGGGGTTAAACAATTGCCATGCTTTTGAATTAATTGCTCGTACCGGAAAAAAAACTTCAGGCAGATTTGCAATTCTTCATGCGCACGCTTTGTCTACTTTTGGTTTTTCCAAAAATAAAATAAAGTATACTCGTGCACATTATGGTATGTTTTGGAATAAATTATGTATCCGATGGAAATCTTTTGGAACTTATAACTACGATCTTCAAATTAAAACCTATAGAAATTATGGGGACGAAACGCAGGTTTATTATCGAATTACTAATTTGTGGGATGATGAAATGATGTTACCTGAGGAATATTTTTATTAAGCTAATATTCGATTATGAATGACGTTCCCCAAATATCGAATGTAATTGAAAAGGAAGTTTCAGATTTATCGATGAATTTCGATAAACTAAGAGAAGAAGCATTGGCTGATGTTCAAAAATATTCAGGTGCTGAATGGACTGACTATAACCTTCACGATCCTGGTATTACTATTCTAGAAGCTCTTTGCTTTGCATTGACCGATCTTTCTTACAGAACAGGGTTTTCTATAACAGACATTCTTTCTGATGCAAGCGGGGCTATTGATTATGATGATCAATCCTTTCACTTACCTGTTCAAATCTTAAACACCCATCCTGTACTGATCAATGATTACAGGAAATTGGTAATAGACCAAGTAGAGGAAGTGCAAAATGTTTGGTTGAGCGGTCCTAACGAATTATTTGGTGCAACTACTATTCGAGGGTTAATGAGTGTTAGTTTACAGCTTACTGTTACAGCATGGCAATCAATTAATGAAAATGAAAACGAAGACCAAAAACAAATAAAAAAAGAGGCTATTATTACAAAAGTAAAACAGGTACTTTTAAATAATAGAATGATTGGTACTGATTTTTATCATTTTAAGATTATTGAACCTAGGAAAATAAAAATTATTGCTAAAGTTGCCATAGATAGCAAGGTGCCCCCGGAAGAATTACTAGCTGAAATTTATTGGGCGATAAATAATTTCCTTAATCCCTCTATCGTCTATTCATCTCCCGATGACCTGATATTAAATAATGAACAAGTCGCTGATATATTTAATGGACCCACTTTAAAAAAAGGTATTATCAAGGATCATACTTTGAAGGAACTTCCTACTCAAATTGAACCTGCTGATTTAATTCGTTTGGTTGCAAAAGTACTCGGTGTGTTGAATGTAATAAGTCTGGTAATAACAGATGGTATAATCACAACATCTGAAGAACCGTTACTTTTAAAAGAGGGTGAATTTGGTTCCATTAATCCATTGATTGATTTTTCCACGATTGAATTATTGAGAGATGAGGTGGATGTCATTGTTCGTAAACAATACTTTTCTTCTTTTTATAAGAAATTAGTAAAGGAAAATGAAAGTAAATTTAATGGATATAATGCTATTTTTTCTGATAAACGGACTGGACAATATAGAAGACTTGCTCGATATTATTCCATTCAGCATCATTTTCCTTCAGTGTATGGAATAGGTAGGGAAGGGATTAGCAATAGTGAATCCGACGAACGTAAAGCAGCAGTTAAACAGCTGAAAGGATATTTATTGGTTTTTGAACAAATCATGGGTAATTATTTGAGTCAATTGGCATCAGTAAACAAGCTTTTTTCATACAAAATAGATTCCGAACATCGGCATACTTATTTTGCACAGCCTATTTTAGATGTTCCAGGAATTAATGAGTTAATCTCTTTTATGACTTTACTTCCAAAAGATAAAAGAGGGAATTTTCAAAAACAACAATTTGAAAAAGCAGTTGCTCAATATCAGCAAACCTTAACTAAATTAGTTGAATCCGACAATGATTATGTTGAACGTAAAAATGCATTTTTAGACCATATGTTGTCGAGATTTAATTATTCTCTCAACAATTATCCGGTTGAATTATCTGAACATTATTATCAACTCAAAGACCTTCAAAGAAACAACAATACCCTACATTGGAAATCTGAATTTTTACAAAACATTGTTTATTATAGTTCCAATAGGGCTAGAGGAACTAATTATCATACCATTGATAAAAATCAACCTTTTGATTATTTACATTTGCTGTACAAATTACTCTTTATAAGAAATAAACCATTTAATTCCACCCTTCATTTTTTATCTAATGAAAATGAAGGAGTTATCAATATTAATAGACAACCGATGGAGGAATCTGTAGTTGATTCAAAATTGGTTTTGTTAGATGAAGTAATTACTGTTAAAAATCAGTCTCAATCAGGCAGATTGAAAGAGAATTTTGAAAAACAATCAGAATTATTAGTATTTGAATTTCAAAATGAACAAATTTTTAAAGATGCTTGTAATGTTGATAATTTTAAAGTTTCTCCTGATGTATTTACCAATAAAGACTTCATCATTCTATTTCACCAAGCCAATGAAAAGGAGTGGAGAGTAGTTGGAAAAACTAAAAACATTGCGGATGCGAAAAATAAGATTCAAAATACAGTTCAATATTTTATCAATCTAAGTATCCAATCTGAAGGGATTCACATGATTGAAAACATCCTGTTACGCCCAAATGTAAACTCATTGTGTTATGGATTTCAGTTTTTGTATGAAAACAATATCGACCCCTTACTGATATCTAAGAATTGGCTTTCTATGCCAGATAGAAATAATTTATTGAGGTATATTCAGGAACTAATTGAAATGAACGAATTATCAATAAAGGAAAAATTGAGTATCCTAAATAAATATTTTCATATCACTGCGTTAAACAATATTTCCTTGGATAACGCATACGATGATGTTATATCTACTATTTACCTAAAAATAGCTTCCGTTTTTGAAAAATTTTCAAATAATGATTATGAGTTTGTTAATAAACGAATCAAATTATTGGTTAAATATCCCAATGGATTAGAAGTAGATGAATCGATTTTTGATTCTCAAATTTGTCTTGTTTTGCCAGGATGGACCGCTCGTTTTCAAGATCTTAACTTTAGGAAATTTCTACATAAAATAGCCCTTGAATACACTCCTGCTCATCTCCAGTTGAGCATTCATTACCTTTCTATTGACGAAATGCAGCAATTTGAATCATTGTATTTTTCGTGGTTATCTTTTCTACAGGTTAACAATGATTATGAGTTTAAAAATATGAGTAGTAGTCTAATCACTTTTTTGAATTTATCCTGAGGTGAATAACTTTGATAATACTATACAAAAATTAATCTTAGACGTTCAGGTTCGGGTTGATAAATCTAATGATGAAGTTTTTAGAAAATTCAGTTCAATAGCTAACAACTCAGCTATTCCGCTACTAACAAATTATTTTGATTCCATTATTCCAAATGAAGTGGTTATTGAAATTGATCGATTGGAATTGGATCTTGGCTTAATTTATTATGAAGAGCTTGATACTGTTTTTATCGAAAAACTTTTTGCTTCTTTAAAAAACATCTTTGATGAATATTTTGGTAAGGACGGCACATATATACCACAGTCCAATGACTTATTCAGCATTAAACAAATCCCTGATAACCATCTCTCGATTCTGAAATACTATTTATTATTTGGTCGTTCGCCCTGGTGGGCATATTCTGATACGTCAAATGTCAGTGAATTGTTGAAAGGAATTATTAAGAACTCTCCTCAATCGTTCCGTAGCTTATTGTTTGAAATTGGCAGAAATGAAGTAGTTAGGAAAAGACTATCTTTTTCTTTTCACGAAGATTTGATTCGTGATATTGTAACTATTATAGAACCCTCCGAATCTGACTATATTTTTGAATATCAAAAAAAGGTCATACAATTTAATAAGGCTACGCAAACTGTAAAAGCGGAAGAAAAACAGTTTTCTCAATCTGTTTGGTATGTAATTCTTACTTATATTATCTATAACCGGGGAGGTAAATTTAATCGTAGAGAATTCTTAAAACAGAATTTATTTAATTTAGCTAGTCTATACAATGTGCAATACATTGATTTGATTACTATGTTTTATACAGCTTTGTCAGATAGTAAACTAAGCACAGCTTTTAGTAAAATCTCTTTAAATGAATTGCTTGATAATGTCAATTTTTTAGCCCAAGATGCCAATATTATTGAGTTAAGAGATACTGTCTCTAAAAATAAAAGGCTCATAAAAAAAATAACCAATCAAAATCCTCTTGAAGAACAACTTGGTTATTTACATTTTTATCTCGAAAGAGGTTCGCTTACTTTCAAATCTTTGCAGTACTCTATAGGGGATGTAGTTTCGATTCTTGAATTTATTTTTGATCAAAACCCTGACCTTTTTTATCATTACCTAACAACTGTTTCTTTTAATCAGCAAATGGTGGATAGGTTATTGGTATTGTTTCCTGCATCAAAATACAATAGGCTTCTTCATTTAATTACTCCTAAAAATATCGGATGTAGCGTTATCGAAATTCAAAAGTCTTTTGTGCTTTTTTTAATCAACCGAAAAAATAGTACAGAGGTATTTATAAATTCTAAATGGAAATCTTTCATAGTTCACGTTCTTATTACTAATAGCCTATCTATAACAATTAATGATCTTATTGATTATTTTCTTCTCCAGCTAGCTGAGCAGTTGAATTTATCGTATGAGGTCATTTTTTCATTATATGAAAAAGACTTAAAACGTCAAATTAAATTACAAGAGTTTAATTCGGATGTTTTGGAAAAAATTGCCGATCAACTTCAGCTGTCAAACAAACTGGAATCAGCTGTTAATGCAAAGTTAATAACTGCAGATAGTACCATCGATGAAAAAACAAATGCTGGCACTATTGATTTTTTGCGATTTTTAATCATCAGGGGCTATATTCCATGGTGGGGGAGAAATTACATTGATACCTCTCTCTCTCAATTAATGATCCGTCTTTATTCTGTTAATTCAAAAGAGGTGCTGAGTGTTTTTAAATTTGCATCTTCTCAATTATTGTTTAGAAATAGGTTTATTCAATTTTTCACGACAGATTTAACTAAAAATATCTTAACTGATTTATGGGCGCAGCCGGATGATTGGAAATTGTACGAAACAATGGATTTTGTTTTGCAATCTCTTCCTTCAACTGTTATCCAAATTTCTGATAAGTCAAGAAAACAACTGTTGTTATTAGCTTTTTGGAACGCTTTGTTGGAAAATGACTTTGCTTTTTTTAATACTAATAAGTTTTTACAGCTGGTCTTTTTAATGACTAAGAAATATCATTCAGTTAATTATTCTGAAATAATTGACACAATTAGAAGTATTCAAATAAATTCTACTCCTATTGTCTCCCTCAATTCTAAGAGTCATTTTGAATTAATTCAGAAAATATTTACATCTCATCTTCAAAAAACTGAAGAAGAAGAGTTTGTTTTTGATGTAGTTATAGGTAATCAACCTCTATTTGATTTGGTGATTTACAGCTCAATTTATGGGAATAAAAAATTATCTAAGGAAAGGAAAACTAATGAGATACTTGCAGTTATTAGATATTTTGTCTCCAATCGTTCATTACCCCCATATTTATTGTCTTATTTTCCTAATAAGGAAACTTTGTTTTTTACTTATCTTTTAGGGTTGATGTATTCTCTCGATCGTAATAAGTTTTCACAATTTGTTATCTCTGTTGTATTGCCTCCAGATCAGTCCAAATGGTTTGAATTACTGGTTACTAAAATTGAAAAAAGAACTTCCCTTACTGAATTTATTGAAAATGAAATTGATTTTCCTGCTAATTTATCAGTTATGGAAAATTCAAATGTCATAATTGATAATGATAATTTTTTTGTTTCTATTTTATTAGGACACAAACCAATTTCTTTAAGTACTGATAAAGTAAACGTTCTTTCTAGTGAGGCATATGATTTTTTGAAATATTTATTGACAAATAGTAAGTTGCCCACTAAGTATGAATCATTGGCAAGGTTTGATCAAATGTTTTTGGTAACCATCTTATTTCGATTCCTTTTTAATACTAATGAAAAGTTGTTTAATCAATTGTTGGTTAAATTTTCTGATTTTCCTGATGAAACGCGTTTTGTTATTTTTAAAAACTTTCTTCATAAATCTACTCATCCTTCTGATGAATTTATCGCTGAAAAATTGATTCCTTTACTCTCATCAGAAATTGAGCGTCAACATAGAAAAGTTGATAAAAAGATTTCTAAAAAGGGCATTGTATCAATTAATAAATTCTCCATTTCTATTACGAATCAATTCAATGAGTTGACCCGAAATTTTCCAAATATAGAGGGTGTGTCTAGAGAAAATCATTTATTAGATTTGCTTACTTATTTTTTAAAAAACGGTAAATTTGATTCTTCTTTTCCAGCTTTTTCTGATTCTCATTTAATTGATTTTTTAAGGTTGTTGATTTTGGAGATTGATCACTTGAGTAGCCGTAAATTATTTTCTCTTCTTTCTTTTGGCGATTATAATTTTGAGGCCAAAAATATACTTCTTAATTTGTTTTCATCTGGTCAAAACATTGAAGAGAGGAGGATTCATGCTGTTTTTCAGTCTCAAATTAATTTTAGTCAATCCGATAGTAATTGGAATCATAGTATTCAAGAATTTGATCTTCAAATTATTGATCCCTCTTCAAGCAGTAATTTGTTTTATAATGTTGGCCTAAAACAATTGCTACAAAATGCACTTGATGTAGAGAATTTATCTGATAGTGAATTATTGCAACATGCGATAAATATAAGTGTCCATTTCCTGCTTTACAAGAAAAAATCCTCTACATTTAAAAAAATTCCAGATAATTTATTTCTTTATTTTTTAAAGGAGACCATCAGCCATATTTTCACCCAACAAGCTACTGTTTTAGAGGAAATGATGACCAATGATTCATATCCAATATTTAATAAAATTTCTGTTTACTCATTGTTCAAACAATCTTTGGATAGTAAAGATTATGCTATTAAAATGTTTTTACAGCCAGTTGTTGAACTGCAAATTTCAAATCATATAGGTAAGCTGCTTACTAAAAAGCAATCTTTCAAAAATATTAGTGAAGCTGTTAATTATACTTTAAAAAATCCTTTGACTGAAAAAGATATTTCTGCCTTACAGTTTTTTCAATTTGTAGAATCTGAAACCTTATCGGACGAATTGACAAAGGCCCAGTTATTAAATGTAGCTACTCAAAAAATGTCTAAAATTCAGTCAGCTTTGTTAAACCAGGTGCTTTTGCTATTTCTTTCATCCTTATCTAGTTATCAAGATAAAAGGGAATTTTCTAGTTATTTATTTAGGTTCAATTCTTTTATTTTGTCGGATTTACAATCGATGATTAGAATAGATATTTATTTTAGAAGAATGATTCAATTTTTCTTAAGTTATAATAGGGAACGAGCTCTTTTTTATTTCCGTAAATTTATTTTATATACTGACAATGTTAATTTTTATTTTTCAGCTGAATATTCATCCATTATTATAAATTTACGGAATGTTTTCAAGGTATTAATTAGTGCATCGGAACTTGTTATTTCTGGTGATAAAGAAAAAGTTAAAAAAGACCAGTTTGTTCTGGATAAAATTAGTGAATTAGTCATTGATTTTTCAGCCAAAGATGACTTAGCTCTTAACTCATTTTTGGATACTACTCCTGAAAAGGAAGAATTGATTGATCATACCGAACCAATTTATATAAAAAATGCGGGATTGGTTATTTTTAATCCTTTCATCACAACTTATTTTTCTAAATTAGGGCTTATTGAAAACAGTCAATTTAAAGATGAATCATGTACATTTCGAGCTATTCATTTACTTCAGCTATTAGTTTCTGATGCCGCTTATGAAGAGCATGATTTAGTTTTAAATAAAATATTGTGTAATGTTGCTGTCAGTTCTCCTATTTCTATGGAAATTACTTTTAAACCTTCCGAAATTTCGCTTGCTAAAGAATTAGTTGAAATTGCGATGCAGAGATGGGAAAAAGGTGGAACTTCATCTATTGAAAGTTTTAGAGCCTCGTTTATAACTAGAGATGGCCGTTTATCACTTACTAATGAGCAATGGAATTTAAATGTAGAAAAAAGAGGGTATGATGTTTTATTGCAATCTTTGCCTTGGTCATTTGGTATGATTAAATTGCCCTGGATGAAAAATTTCTTAACCGTAGAATGGATATGAAAAAAACAAGTTTAAATGCACAGTCAATTTTGGCAGATCTTGAATGGCTTCATAAAGTTATTCAATGTAGGTTTCAATTGTATTGGAATCAGGATTCACCTTATCAGTCTGTTCATGAAATTACTCCACCTCGTATTACAGATTTTGATTCACCTTATGCCCAGGTCATTCAAAATTATAAGATGGATTTTGATGAGCGGATTATTTTTATTTTGTCTTTAGCCCAACATGTGCAGCCCCAAATCTTAGATATTTTCTTTACTAAAAATTCAGATTACAATAGAGAATTTACTGAATTTGGAGGTATTAAGGGAAAGATTCACAATGGCTTTATCCCGACGGGTGAAACGGCAGTTTTTATTTTATCAGGCAATTCTTTGGAACATCGATTTAGAATTTTAGAAATTTTAGATTCTGATCACTTTTTCTTTAAAAATGGAATTCTAACTTTAGAACATACTGAACCCAATGAACCCTTTTTTACTGGTACTATTAATTTATCTATTGAGTTTTTAAATATCTGTACCCATGGAAATACCCATAAGCCAGATTTTAATGCAAGTTTTCCAGCAAAATTAATTGAAACTAAACTTGAATGGTCCGACCTAGTCGTTTCAGATGAAGTGCTGGATGAATTGGAAGAAATAAAGGATTGGATAGCTCATGGCAATTTTTTGTTGAATGATTGGGGTTTAAAGACCAAAATTAAACCAGGTTATCGTGCTTTATTTTTTGGTCCTCCTGGTACAGGTAAAACATTAACTGCTTGTTTACTTGGAAAGTATGCTAATATGGATGTTTATCGCATTGACCTCTCGATGATTGTCTCTAAGTATATTGGTGAAACAGAGAAGAATTTAGGTAAAGTATTTGACCAAGCCATGAATAAAAATTGGATTTTGTTTTTTGATGAAGCCGATGCCCTTTTTGGAAAAAGAACTCAAACTTCTAGTTCTAATGATCGCTTTGCCAATCAGGAAGTGTCTTATTTATTACAGAAAATTGAGGACTTTCCGGGTGTTATTGTGTTGGCTACCAATCTTAAAGCAAATTTAGATGATGCTTTTTCGAGACGTTTTCAGAATATGGTGTATTTTACTATGCCTGATGCTAGACAAAGGGAAAAGCTTTGGAGCCAGGCATTTTCTTCTAAATCCACTTTTGATAAAAATGTTCATTTAGAAGAAATAGCCGACAAGTATGAAATTGCTGGTGGATCAATCATTAATGTAATCCGCTACTGCTCACTTAAGGCATTAAAACGTAAAGATCATAGTATTCAAAAAATGGATATTATCAATGGCATTAAAAGAGAATTTTTAAAAGAGGGGAAAACCATATAATAATTTTATTAAAAGACTGCCTAAACCCTTAAATTAACTTTATTTCGCTACTGCAATTTTTACCTTCTTATTTTTAATTTTTTCATCTTTGATCAACTCAAGTAATTCGCCCACTTTGAGTTTTCTTACAGCTACGAAGGAGAAAAAATCCTTCACCTCAATCAATCCAATATCATCCTTCTTTAAATTACCGATTTTAGATAAAAATCCAACTATATCTATCTTATTCACCTTATCTTTTTTTCCTGCTGCAATGAATAGGGTAGACCATTTGGGTTTTTCTGGTAGTTCAAGTCGCTCGGGCAATTCAATTGAATCCACTTTTTCTGTAATATAACTGGGTAATTTTTCCTCTTCAGACAAAATTAATACCGATTTACCACCTGCCTCCATACGGGCGGTTCGTCCATTTCTATGGGTATAAACATCCGCTGTGGCAGGTAAGTGGTAATGGATAATGTATTTAATATCCGGAATATCCAAGCCCCGAGAAGCTAGATCTGTAGTAACGAGTACATTGGAAGTTCCATTTTTAAACTTGCACATGGCACTTTCACGTTCCTGTTGTTCCATACCGCCATGATAAAATACATTGACAATCCCTTTTTCTCTCAGCAGGTTGCTCGTACGCTCAACGGATTCACGGTGATTACAAAAAACAATCATTGATTTATTGCCAATCATGCAGATTAGCCTGAATAAACTATCCGATTTGTCTTTATCAGGCGAAGTCAGTGTCATGATAACCAACTCGTCTGCTTCTTGTTTTTCAACTATTGCACCTAAAAAATTAAGTTTTACGGGTGATCGGAACCCTATAAAGTCAGGGATACCGACCGCTTCGGTAGCAGATGTCAGTATGCGCTTTTTAACTGAGGGCAAAGAACCAATGATGAATGACATTTCTTCCTGAAAGCCAAGTTCTAGGGATTTATCAAATTCGTCTAGTACAAGGGTGCTAATTTCTTCCAATACAAAATTATTCCGCCTTATATGGTCTGCCACACGACCAGGAGTACCGATAATAACAGCCGGTGACTGTTTTAAATTATTTTCTTCTGTTTCCCGCTTGTGACCACCATAACAGCAGGTAACCTTATATCCGGTAGCCATTTTTCTGAAAACTTCGTCAATTTGAATGGCGAGCTCTCTGGAAGGGACTAAAATCAAAGCCTGAACTTTTTTTAGCGCAGGGTCTAGTAATTGAATAGTGGGGAGCAAATAGGCCAATGTTTTACCTGAACCAGTAGCCGATAATAAAATGACATTATCATTAGCCGAATTTGCTTGAATGGATGCCAATTGCATTTCATTCAAGGAATCTATTTTTAAATTGGAAAGAATGGTTTCCTGAGAGGGATAATTGTTTTGCATTAGAGCAAAAGTAGTTCTTGTTGAACGAAGGGCAAAATAAGAGAATAATAGCAACGGTATTTCAACTACTATACATAGATTGTTTCCCTAATTTATATATGAAATTCTTTCTTATAATTAATATTATGTTAAATAGAATTATTGAATCAATAAGCTATATTTTAAGGTATATAAAATGATTCAACGTAATTAGCTGGTTATTATATAATGAATTTTAGGAACTGCCCCTATTGAAACATCGATTCTTTAAAAACATGCTAACTACTTAGATCTAAATTTAAGTTACCTATTATTATGACATAAATTTTAAATAGATTTAATTGAATTTAGATATCAATTAATAGTGAATAAAAAATTACTAATCAAGGCTTTGTAAATATAATTAGTGAATAAAATTTGTTTGATTGAATAATAAATTGACAATAAAATATATAATACTTTATTTATTAATGACTTATAATCATTAATGGTATAATATCTACATTTATATTGATCAATGTTAAAGGCCTTATCTATTCGACAAGGCCTTTAAGTAAATTTTAAATAAAATAGATAAATAATATGATAATCAGTTCATTATAAAAATATATTATTCTGCATCTGGTACTATTGGCTCATCAGTTAAATCAGAAGCTGGTTGCTCATCATTGGTACTATTTAAGTCATCAATAAGTTCTGTGTTTTCGCCTTCTATGGTAGAAATCACCTCTTCTGAAACTTCTGGTTCTTCATCCAACTTGGTAATGGCAGCTATCTTATCACCTTCATCAACCCGGATTAATTTTACCCCTTGCGTTGCTCTTCCTTGTTCGCTAACGCTTGACACACTCATCCGAATGGTAACCCCACTTACACAGGTAATCATTAGGTCTTGCTTTTCGGTAACATCTAATAAACCTACTAAATTGCCTGTTTTATCGGTGACATTGATTGTTTTAACTCCTTTTCCACCTCGGTTGGTCACCCGATAGTTAGCTTCTCCAGTTTCTGGGTCATCCAAATATGTACGTTTTCCGTACCCTTTATCACTTACTACTAAAATAGTACGGCTTTTATCCTCTCTATTCACACAAACCATTCCTACCACCTCATCTTTTTCATCATCCACCTCAATTCCGTATACTCCGATGCCACCACGACCTGTTGAGCGTACTTTTTCTTCTGGGAAACGAATAGCCCTACCGCTTTTCACAGCCAGCATAATCTCACAGTTTCCATCGGTCATTTTTGCTTCTAATAGCTCATCACCTTCTTGGATATTGATTGCATTAATACCATTTTGTCTAGGCCGACTGAAATCTTCCAGATCAGTTTTCTTTATAATTCCTTTTTTGGTACATAAAACAATGTAATGTCCCTTAACATATGCTTCATCGTTAAAATTCTTGACATCAATGATTGCCCTTACCTTGTCATCTGGGGGAATCTGTATCATGTTTTGTAAAGCTCGCCCCTTGCCTGTTTTGTCGCCTTCAGGAATTTCATACACTTTTAACCAGAAACACCTTCCTTTTTCTGTAAAGAACATTAGGGTATGGTGGGTAGAAGCTACAAAAAGATGCTCAATATAATCCTCCTGCCTTGTACT